>CBDUCT010000438.1:0-3219 GCA_965365715.1 uncultured Cyclobacteriaceae bacterium
AACTGGGATATACCTGGCTGGCCGGCTTCCCCTCTGAAGATCGTCAGATCCTGGGTCTTGCACCAGCTGAACTAAAGAAAGTTATGGATGACCTGGGATTAACCATGCCAAGTGTTCACGCCGTAACAGAAGTATCAAGTGATGGCGGCAAAGATGCTGTTATTAAGCAAATGGCAGAATCCGTGGAAGATGTTAAAGCTACCGGAGCTAAATATCTTGTTTGGGCTTATTTGCAGGAAGAGGATAGAAAGAGTATTGATGACTATAAACGTCACCTGGAAACCTGGAACCAGTTCGGTAAGATCTGCAAGGACAATGGACTTCAGTTCGCATATCACAACCATGATTTTGAATTTTTAACCCCTGATGGAGTTAATGCATATGATATGATCATGGAAAATTCAGATCCTGATGAAGTTAAATTTGAGCTTGACCTGTTCTGGATAACAATGGCCGGGTATGATCCTGTTGAATATTTTAATAAAGCACCAGGAAGATTCCCACTATGGCACGTAAAGGATAAGATTGAGCAACCATTCACTGCAGAAGGGGAAGATCGGTATTTTGCCGAAGTTGGCAATGGTATTATTGATTTTGCCAGGATTTTCAAAGCCCGTGAAACGGCTGGACTGGATTATTTCTTTGTGGAACAGGATTTTACTCAAAGAACTCCTTTTGAAAGTATAGAGATCAGTATTGATTACTTGAATAAAGCCGAGTTCGTATAAAATTCTAAAATTCAATAAAAAGGCTGTCCCTGTAATTAGAGACAGTCTTTTTTTATGCTGATAATTATAAGATTTAATCCACCTGATAGTTCAGAATCAGTTCAGCTTTTAATCGAGGATCATCTGTATTCCTTAATTCTTTTTCAAGTGGTTTAGTACCATCTATTAATACCAGTTTACTGCATTTACGCAAGACAGGAATTAAATCTTCCAGAATAAGAATCCGGCTATGATGATCGCAATCATTCAGCCTTTTCAATTCTTCTAATCTTTTATTATATACACTTTCACAACCCTCATAAATACTCTTTTTCCTTATCTTTGTTACTTTTTTATCCTTCATACCTCCGTAATGAACATTCACTTTCTCTTCCTTGACATACAGCTGGTCAATTCGGACCTTATATGCGTATGTTTGTTCCCACATATTGAAATAATCATTACTCCACCGGTCTTTTTTACGTTCAAGCTGAGTATAAAAATCATATAAATTCAACAGGGTACCATAAGATTCCCTCGTTTCTTCAAAAAGATCAAAAAATTCATTGCGAATATTAGTATCACTGGTTGAATTGAGATCCTTTAAAATCTGTTCAACTTCTGTTATTTCATCTGAAAGCTTCTGGTATTCTTCTTCAACAATATCAAGGTCGAAGACCGCAAATGTATTATAGATCTCTTCAGCGTCTGTTTTAATTTTCCTTACTTCTGCCTGATATTCACTTACATTGAGGCCACTCTGGCTGCTATCACCATCATAACTGAGCGCAACGGTCCATGAATATAAAGAAATTATAATTAAAGGGTATACTTTTTTCATTTCTTGAATTGTAATTTATAAGATAACATATGGAAACTCAAAATCATTCCAGATTTTCCAAAAAACATGACAAATATGCATATTTTATTCATATTTTTTTATGTTTTATTGAATGGATATAAATCCGTAAGCAAGCTTTTTTACAAAGAAAATATAAGGCTGCCAAAGGCTGTAAATATTATCTTGTATATTGTAAAATATCTTTTTGTTTAATTTCTAACCAATCTAATTGATCTTAGTTTAATTTGGTTCCATGGAGCAACCCCAGCCTTTATTGTTAATACGTTTATTCCTGATTTGGAGAATTGAATATCTCCAAGTATAGTATCCTCAAAATTCGACAGGCCTCCCGATCCCTTGAGTTCGAAAAGATGATCCTGTTCATCTAGCTGAATATTTAGTTCCATATCTTTCGTTTCAAAGGCAGCGTCAATCATTACTGAAAACGACCCCGGCTCCTTCACTTCAAACATAAATTCAAGCCATGTCCCCCCATCCACCCAATTTTCTATATGAGCCTTTTCAGATAGATCACTTAAAACAGCTTTTTCACCATAACCACGGTTATGTATGAATCCATATGCAACAGGTAGTATTATTTCACCCTTTTCGTTTTCAATCGGCATATTATTCACTACAGCCGGCTTTCCTTCAATCTCCATTTTCAATACTGTATTATAATTATCCGGAACAATCCCATTTAGATCTATCTCAATGTTTTCTCCTGCTCTTTCATGGTCAAGCGGATTCCCCGATTTTAATGATTCCACACTTATTACCTGATTTTTTAATCCGGGTACAACTAAAATCCCGTCTTCTGGCCATTGAAAAACATGGAAGTATAAAATAGTACTCTCATTGTTGCCTTTTTGTGTGCAACGACCCCACAGCAGTTTGAAGAATGGGCTGGCATTCGTTCCATAAATTGATTCCCCATTTGTTTTCATCCACTTACCCATTTCCTTTAATCGTTCAATACTAGGTCCAGGAATATTGCCCTCTGCGGTGGGACCTACATTGAGTAGAAAATTTCCACCTTTGCTGGCTATATCCGTCAGGTATTGCACGAGTGTTTCCGTAGATTTCCAGTTTTGGTCATAATGCTTATACCCCCAGCTTGTATTCATGGTCATGCATACCTCCCAGTTATAATCAAGTCCGGTAGGTGGAATATGTTGCTCCGGTGTAGAAAAATCACCATCCCATGGACCGTACAATCTGTTATTCTCTATAATACCAGGCTGCAAATCCAATAGAGTATGTAATTTGCTGGCCGCTTCCTCGGTCATGCCGATTGGTGTATCCCACCACATTATTGCGATATCACCAAAATTGGTCAGGATCTCAGTAACTTGCGGATAGACTTTCTCATCAATGTACTCGTTTAGCGGAACCCGGACCATCGTTGAATCCCAATGTGGCTCACCCCGGTCTATTCCTCTGTATGTACCACCCGGATGATTCCAATCCTGTGCCTGGGAATGATAAAATCCTAGCTTCAATCCATGTTTTTTACAGGCCTCCGCCAGCTCTTTGAGAGGATCCCTGTTGAACGGGGTTGCATCGACGATATTGTAGGGATCAGACTTGGAATGAAACATGGCAAAACCATCATGATGCTTACTTGTAATGACTATATATTTCATTCCGGCTTCCTTGGCCAATCTTACC
>CBDUCT010000439.1:0-3215 GCA_965365715.1 uncultured Cyclobacteriaceae bacterium
ATTCGAGTATGATCAGGCTCTCTTGGGGGAAGTATTAATTTTAAGGGTTTTTATCGGTTCTGCAGAAAAGTATATTCACAATTACGAAAAGCTCGTATTAATCAGGATATCTGAAACAGGAGCATTCAGGTGAAATGAAACAGGAGCACTCAGGTGACATGAAACAGGAGCTGTCAATATACCTGAAAAAGAGCTATTAATATACTTGAAACAAGGGCTCGTCGTATAATAAATAAGGTTGGGCCATTTCTATCCATTTCTTTTCCTGATCATCGATCATGTCTTGTATTGTCTCAGCCTTTACCGTCCCATTCAAATACCCGATAAGGTCCTCATCGCCAACTAAAAGCTCAATGGCCGGTTTATCGGAACCCGCTTCATATGGTCCCTCAAGCCATCTCATTTCTCCTAGATTTTCTTTTAGGGATCTTAACATTTTCAGGCTATAGCGCAAAGAATGGATCTTTTTACCAGGATGTAACTGAAATCCATAACACAACTGGTCTTTATACTTATGAAATGTAGGGACAAACTGAATGGGCCTGAGAACGGCCTCTGTATTATCTTTGTTCCAAATATCAACCCAGTCATCCGGTAAATCTTTCAGGAAGGGTGCTCCGAATATTTCAAATGGCCTGGTTGTGCCCCGGCCTTCACTCAGGTTCGTCCCTTCCAGCAAACACTGACCGGAGAATACCCTGCAAGTATGTATACCTGGAATATTTGGTGATGGATTTACCTGCATTGTATCAGGTTCCTTATTAATGATCTGAAGAGGAAAATCTCCATTGTATTGAGCTCTCAGAATGATGCATAATTCGCCAAGTGTTAAGCCATACCGGTGGGGCAATCCAGTAAGCCCTATTAAAGAACTATATTCCTCCCTTAGAATTGTCCCTTCTACCTGTCGCCCGGCAGGGTTTGGACGGTCAATTACCACAACCGGAAGTTTCAAACCTTTATATATCAGAACCTTAAACAATTCAGCGATCATGGGCAAATAGGTATAATACCGGACACCAATATCCTGTATATCGATGATCAAGGCATCAATACCATCGAGGCTCTCAGCAATATGATCCGTTTTATCCGGGGTATTAATGTAAAGGGAAACAAAGCTGACTTTCTTATCAAGATCACGATAAGCACTAAGATTTTCAACAGGTACCTGGTCTTGTAGTTCTGCAAACAGACCATGTTCAGGCACAAGGACAGACACTGAACCGGAATAGTCAGACAGCAACTGAAACAGATACTTACCTTCGGTAAAATCAAAAGAAACCTGGTTACAGAATAATCCAATTCTCTTTTTCTCAATCAGATGTCTGTATTCCTGAAATAATCTCTGATACTGATTTTTCAATGATTACTCAGTAAATAAGGTGTAATCGGATGTCCAGGTTTCGGCAGCACCTGGTTCCACTTCTAACATAATAAAGTTTTCAGGGCAATATGTTGTCTGACAGGCCCAAAAAACCATCTTACTCAAAGGTTTATCAATGCCGAAACTTAAGCCGGCACCAGATTTAACATTCCTTACGGTCACCAGATGATCATCCAGATCTTTACTATAACCATTTAATTCCATCCAGATGGACTCTCCCTTTTTAAAATCTCGAAGAAATTTCAATTCTGCTCCTTCTATCTCCATCTTATCGCTCAGATCGTTCTCGGTTGAAATGTCATAAGGGAATTTAACTTCAATAGAAGGTCCTGAGCCAGCCCCGTCTATTATAAAGAAATTGTGATTATACTGATCTGTTTTAATGGCTTTATCTCCTTTATTCTCCAAAGAATGGATTATTTCAAAACCTGGTTCATCAGGTTTTAATTGGATTTTTTTGGTATAAACATACCCGTATCCAATATCACTCGATAGGCTTTGCTGAAAAGAGATCCAATCATCACCTTTTTTAACTTCCCATTCACCATGGTCAAGGATCTTATAGGTTTTAAAAGTCTCAAAGGGTTTATCGTCAGGTCGTTCAAGGGTTCCAATCCCAAGCCGGATAAACTTTCCTCCTGGCTTGGCTTCATCGAAACCCAGCCCCGGCATGTTTGAGGATTCAACAGGACCGCTCAGATCTTCATGGACAAGCGGATCATGCGTACTCTTCCAGTACTCGACATATTCATGGCCATTATACTTTAGACTCGAAATTATACCTGACCAATCGAAACGTGTGGCCCTGTAGGAACCCTTTTCAAAATCAGGGAGCATTAATTTCATAGTAACATGATCATTCGAGATCTCTGCCTGAGGATATTGAGAGAACTCTTCTAAAGGTAATGTCTGGCTCATGACTGTAATTGTTATTCCGAGAAAAAAAATTATTGCTATCGTTTTCATCTGTTTAAAATTTTTTGATTCCTAAATGTTTAAAAAATTTGAAGACATTCAGGAACTCACATAAATTTAGAACAATTTAAATAAAATCGGCAAGAGACTTCTGGAATTCAAGATTATGTATCCGCATTTTATTCCGAAAGATCAGCACATACGAGTTCCTTGTCGCTTCGGATAAATACATGCATATATGCAAAACCGGGATGTGCCCAGGTTACGCCAACTCCTCTCCTATTCAATTGAAGGGTGGTCGGTTCGATCAGTTTGGCCCTGCTGATCTCATGGTAACCTGATTCATCAAGTTTTGCCGTGATCAACTCCCCGTGCTCATTGAACATATAGGTCAGTTCCCCATTCTGGACAAAATGAATGTTCGCCCATCTATCCCTTTTTACAGCAGTCTGATCCTCCCAGATTCGATCGCCGGTAAAAAGATCGAGGCAGCGAAGCTCCCCATAGCTATCCACCCCGAAAATATAATCCTCAATTATCAGTGGCGTAGACATACAACAATGCAGCGCATCCGTATTTCGTTCATCCTTCCCTATCCTTCTCCATACAACCGTTGATTTAAGTTCATTCTTATCGAGTTCAATTAATATTGATCCATCATAAAAGCTACTGAAAAACAAATAATTCTTATATAATACGGGAGTAGCTATATTAATGGGCATATTTCTGGGTTCAAATTCATGGATCCAGTACACCTGTCCGTTTTCAGGATTTAATCCGGCAATATTGGCAGCAGTCCAGACCACCAGAACCTTTTCACCTGCCTGTTCAACCAGCACCGGTGCCGAATATCCGGCTTCATCCTGCAGGTTACGCCAAACCTCTTTCCCGCTATTTTTATCCAGAGCCACTACCC
>CBDUCT010000440.1:0-3212 GCA_965365715.1 uncultured Cyclobacteriaceae bacterium
GGAACCTACGAATCGGTTGAAGTTTATGCCTCAAACAGACAGGAAAGAGGATTTAATACTGCTTTGCTTATGTCATTAATGCCCGATCGAGGTGTTGATGGTCCACGTAGCAGATCTGAATTAGGAGGTTTTGAGGTGGCTTTTGAAGACTTAAAGGATGGGCATATCAATGAAATAAATACGGATTATTTTTTATACCTGGATTCGTTACAAAACATCCTAATCAACCATGGCATTGTCCCCGTGTTTCAGCCCGTTTTTCATGGTTTCGGCTGGAAAGGGAAAAACCTTTTGGGTTGGGATGTGGATGAAAAGGAATATGCGAGATATTGTCGCTACCTGGTTGCACGTTATGGTGCAGAGCCTGCCATGTGGCTGATTGGAGCAGATAGCGATGGAAGAAATAAAGGCATTAAAGAAGGTGGGGAAGAAGTTGAAAAATGGGATGCTTACCAGCAACCAACCGGTCTGCATTACTCTCCTTTCGATGACAAAAAACCTGATTGGATGGAAGATAATGGGGAAAAATACGAACCACATATGAATCGAACTCATCAGGATGCCGACTGGCTGGATTTTCAATGGTGCCAGACCGGGCATGGAGTTGAACACCAGTTTCATAAAGTTGCACTGATGTATAATAACAAACCAACCAAAGCTACAGCCAATGGTGAACCAACTTACGAAGGAATTAACAAACCTGAAAACGGGGCCGGCTGGTGGCAGGGACACGAAGCCTGGTCGCAGTTCTTATCCGGTGGCACCATGGGGGTTGTGTATGGTGCGGGTGGTCTGTGGAACTGGAAACTGTCTCCGGAAGAAGAAGGGTGGCCTGCATGGGCCAATTCCAATGTTTCATGGCGGGAGGCAATTGATTTACCTGGAGCAGTTTACGTTGGTTACCTTGGAAAGGCGCTGGAAAGTCTTGACATTTCCGATATTGAAAAGCACCCGGAACTGGCGGATGGAGAATTATGCCTTGCAAAACCCCTTGAGTTATTTATTATTTATCTTCCTGAAGGAGGATCAGTTATTGTGAATAAAATTCCCAAAAATGGAACTTATAAATGGTTTGATCCCAAGGAAGGGGAATTTGTTATGGAGGGAAAAACAATTTCCGGGAAGGAAAAATTTACAAGTCCACTTGACGATTCATCTGTTTTGCTAATTCATAAAAGCAAATAAACTAAAAAGCAATCTGGGGAAAGATGCACTGCATCAATTTATATACAAAATAAGCGGGCGAAATAATGGTGTATTCAATGTTTGTGGGCTGCTTCAAAATTATCTGGGTTTAATAAGTTTAAAGCCCGTAATCGCCCACTTTGCATATACTCAATGTTGGAGTTCATTTAGAATGTAAAAAAATGAAAGATAAGTACTATCATACGAAGGAATCTGTGGAGGAGTACATTGAACTGGCAAAAGATGTGGATGGCAGAGAATTAATAGAGAAGTTTAAACAAATTTTACCTCAAAATTCGCAAGTACTTGAAATCGGGTCTGGGCCAGGAACAGATTGGAAAATACTTAATGCCACATTCCAAGTAATTGGGTCAGACAACTCGCTTTTATTTATAGATCATCTAAGAAAAAAAAATCCCGGTGGTGTCTTCATTGAATTGGATGCGATTACCCTAGATACTGATATGAAATTTGATGGAATATATTCAAACAAAGTATTTCATCATTTAAAAGATATTGAACTAGTTGAATCGATTAATAGACAATATAAAGTACTAAAGCCTGCCGGAATTATTTGCCATTCATTTTGGAAGGGAGAAGGGTCTGAAGTTTTTAAAGGAATGTTTGTTAACTATCAATCAAAAGAAACTCTAACAGAGATCTTTGAAGATTACTTTAAAATAGTATCAATAGAATACTACAAGGAATTTGAAGAATCAGATTCACTTCTACTAATAGGGAGAAAAAGAAACGTACTCTAACAGTGTTGTGATATTTATTTCATGCAACCATTGGTTACTAAAACCTGATGGATGGTTCGAAAAAGGAATATTTTTTAGAAATATCAAATAAAAATGCAAAGAAGGAAAACGATATAATTACTTTTTAAAAAGCTGAGCATACACATTTGTTATAGTCAATGTTAAAATATACGGGAATTTCTTGGGGAATTCTTAATCCAATACAAAGAGTTTAGATGTCTCCAGTTGATCTCATTTGCTATTAGGAAAAAACTTTATATTTACACCCTATATGAATTATATCGAAACAGATCCTCATATGCGACAGTGGAAGACCCCCAAGGATAAAATCGAAAGACTTGCAGACCTGATGAATGAACAGTCCGTTCACCCCCTGCAGACTAGCGATGAATTATTTTACATATTTGATGCAGCTTTAAGTACAGAAGAAATTGATTTTTTACTCACCATGGGAGGTGGCACCCATTCCCATCAAAAACTGCATGAAAAAATCGAGCTTGATCAGAAGGAGTTTGATCGTATCCTGCAGTCGCTACTTTACAAAGGACCGGTGGCTGTAATTCGGGATAGTGACGATAAAAAAAGCTATCACATTATGACCATTTACCCTGGTTGGTTTGAATTTTATATGATGCGTGGAATTGATGATGCTGAACACCGGGAATTTGCACGGCGCATCGAGAAGATGTATACCGCTGCTTATGAGTTCGGGAATGAAGAGGTCATCAATGAACTGGTGAAAGATGTGGGTCCTCACCTCTCGGTTGCACTGACAACTGAACCAAAAAATATTAGCCTGAATAAGTCCCTGACCGCTGAAAACCACGTCTATGAAGCTGCGAGTATTACTGAGCTCTTTGCCGGCCTGGATGATGATGAATTCATCAGTGTTGGCCACTGTCTCTGCCGCTTTGAAAAAGAGCTTATCGGCGACTCCTGCCGGGCACATATGCCTATGGAGACCTGTATGTCTATCGGGCCTGCAGCTGAGCACCTAATCGAGCAGGGAATTTCACGGAAGATATCAAAATATGAAGCCATAAGTATGGTAAAGAAATTCCAGGACATGGGCTGTGTTCACCAGACAGGGAGAACAATCCCTTTAAAAAACTTCAAATCAAAGTATCCGGTGGATGTCATCTGCAACTGCTGCTGGGATTGCTGTGGAGTGATCGGTAATTATAACCGCGGATACCTGCCTTTAACTGTCACTGCCCATTATCGTGCTGAAATAATTACTGAAAACTGTACTGCATGCGGCAATTG
>CBDUCT010000441.1:0-3206 GCA_965365715.1 uncultured Cyclobacteriaceae bacterium
TTTCTTGAAAACACTACTAAGGAGTTGGATTATTACGTGGATTTAAACAGCCGCACACCCCTGCATTTGATTCACAGGTTTATAAAAACACTCCCGGCCAGGAAAAAGGCGGGTATCCTTGTGATGTCATCACTGGCTGGATTATGGGGAACACAACTGGTTGTTCCTTATGGTGCTACAAAGGCTTTTGATTATAACCTGGCGGAAGGACTTCATTATGAACTGAAGGACAGGAATATTGATGTTATGGCATGCTGTGCGGGGGCGACAGATACACCTAATTACCGGAGTACGGGGGCAAGGAAGAGCTTTTCTGGGCCAAGTGTATTAGATCCTCATATTGTTGCAAAGAAAGCCCTGAAAAAACTCGGGAAAAGACCGTTATATATTCCGGGTTTCATGAATCAATTAACCTATTTCTTTTTGACCAGGATATTCACACGGTCATTTTCAACCAGGTTGATGAACCGGACTATGGGAAGGATGTACAAACAGGATCCCTGAAAGGATCTAATGGATGAGGGGTTGTCCTGAAACAACTTGACAGATAGGATTTTTGTCCATGAGGATTAGAAAGCAGTGATCTTATAGGTGGCCCTGAAGGCCAGCCGGCTGGTATCTTCATCAAAAGGACCCACATTGTAGAATACACCCATCCCGAATTCCCCTCGGAGCAATCCCAGAAGCCGGACTTGAAGAAAGTTGGTGAACAATATGCCGGTTTCAAAAAAACCATCCCGGTAGTCACGGACGCTTTCCCCTTCTTCAAAAGAATGTACATTAATATCTCCTGTAAACTTACCCCAACCCATATTCCAGGCTAAACCCATCTGGGGGCGCATTCTGTTCTTTTTTGCCGCTTTAAAATTGACATAAAATGTCGTGAATACATTCAGATACCTGTCTGAGAGATAATCATACAGATCCATGGTCTGGAAGGCATCCATCACCATAATACTGGCAAGTTCCGTAATATTGCCAGCACCCACATAAGCAACCGGATAGGGGATATCTTTGGTAGAAATTCCGCCTTCCGAGGTAAAATCAATATGATATTTTTCGTTAAACTGAAAATAGGATTTTAATTTCAGGTTGAATTTGTGATAATCATATTGCCCATCCAGAATACCGCTGTACCCTTTTACATAATTGAAATAAAGGGTTGGTATATATCCTTTCTTCAATAATAACAGCCGTGATAAGGCAGGGTTCATCGTTGAATATCTCCCTGTTCTCATTTTAAACCCGATTTCTGAGAACCTGAAGTAATTGGTGGAATCTTCAGGGGAAGTTCTATACCAATAATAAAATTGCGGATCGAAGGAAAAATCGCTGATATTAATCCTGAAAATAAAATTATTATTCACGCTGGAGGTATAGGCTATATCATTAGATACCGTTGTACCCATTCTCGACGTAAAGAAATTTCTAATAAGGTCCTTTTTCTCATATAGATAGAATGTCCGACCCGGTTCACGCACATCGTTTTTATAATTGTAATCAAGGTATTGTTTCTTTGCTTTACCGAGATAAATCCCTGCGTTAAAACCTAGTCTCCAACCCTGATCATTGATGCCGTCCGGGTTTACCGCAAACCCAAAATATCCTCCGAATCTTAGCCTTTCGGAGACCAGGTTCATGGATTGATAGCCTACGCCAATCCGGAGAAATTCATAAGCATTGATCCTGAAGATATTATTAAAATAACCGCTACCCACCTTCAGACCTAAATTCTGCAGGGCAAGATTAACCACCAGGTCGTACCATTTGCGGTTAAGATACTTTTGTTCTGTTGTATCCCTGCTTAGATATTCAAGCTTTTCACTTTCCCGTAATGGTTCCACGCTGTGATATTCATCTTCGACTTGTTGTACACTGTCCTTTTTGGATTGAAAAATCCGAATATCCGTTTTCTTTACAAGGGTTGAATCCCGACTAAATTGGAATTTATCCTTTGAAGAGAAAAAAGTACCCCGCGTATCATATATTATTCTGGGCACTTTTTTAAGGTATAGATCAAGGTACACTTTATTTTGCAATCCGGTCATAAGGGGAAGATTTATATAATCGCTATTAAACTGCCAGGGGATAAGTGATTTGGCAGGCCGGTATGTACTGCCTTTCAGATGCCCGGTTTCCGCATCAAAATATAATAATGCCATAATGGAGGCAAATTTTTTAGAGCTTTTTGGTTGTGAAAGAACTACATCCAATACGTTCTCATTGAATTTAAGCTGACCGAGATGGCAGTGTGTATATCTCCTCCCTGCTTTTGGATAGAGGGGATTATAAAACTCCATGTCGCCTATTGTTACATATTCATTTAAAGGCGAGATATTCTGCAGGTGACCAGGAATCAGGGTGTTACCATTTTGTGTAACGATTGTTGAATCTTTTGTTTCTGTTTTAGAATAAGCGACCCTCATCTTATTTTTTTTTGGGCCTTCAGAAATATTTTCCTCAATGGAGATCACGGAAAGGTATCTTTGCCAGTCATTAAGATCCCGCTTATATTCTTTGGATCTTTCCCTGGCATAAAGCTTCAGATCATTTACCAGTTCATATTTAAGGTAGGGCAATTGTTTATACCCTTTAATCTTCATGGTATCCTGGAATTGATTGAAGATAGCCCTGCCCAGGGAATCCCGGGAAAGATCGAGTTTCTCCATGTCTAGCAGTTCAAGGTATACGATCTGAATGGAATCTGAGGAACCTACCACCCAGGTGGCAGGTTTGTATAGAAAGTGTTCGAGCAACAGTTGATCCCCGGGAGATGCCTGAAATATACCATTGATACCGGACAATGATTCACTGCTATCCATTAGATTGGTGATCTTTACAAAGGGCTGGTTAAAACCAGTAGCAGCATCTTTCACATAAACATCGACCAGATCTTGCGCTGACCCGTTGAAAGGAAGAGATAGACTAAAACATATTGACGTAATTGAGATAATAAGGGCAGGTAAAACACTGTATCGTTGTGGTTTTGAGCGCATTCAGTTTTCAATTATAGCAAATCATGATTTTTGGCGGTTCTGCAATTCTCTGTTATTTAAAAACATTGATTGAATATACAAAAATTATCCATTAAGAATTAATTCAGTTAATGATTAGATATTTAACAGTAAAATCCTAATATTTAAGTTTAAGTAACATTAATTAATTCAAATGCATTATGGGTTATTTATGGTATATAATTGGTCTCG
>CBDUCT010000442.1:0-3196 GCA_965365715.1 uncultured Cyclobacteriaceae bacterium
ACGTGAACTGGAACCAGAGCGAACCATAGTAATCGGCTCGAACAGATGGCAGTCTGTTGATACATTTGATGACCTTAAGGTCCCTGAGAATGATCAAAATATTCTTTTAAGCTTTCATTATTATGAACCCATGATGCTTACCCATCTGCTGGCAGGCTGGACGGATTATCGTAATTATCCCGGGCCCGTGCATTATCCAGGGATTATTGTTACTGATGAGGAATTTCAAAATCTACCGGATAGTTTGAAGACCGTAGCCCAAAGTTCAGTGGGCAGGGAATTCAACAAAGATATTATCCTGGAAATGTGGCAGAAACCCAGAAATAAGGCGAAAGAACTTGGGCTTCCTCTATATTGCGGAGAATTTGGGGTTTATCATAAAGCACCGGCAGAAGACAGGTTACGCTGGTATAAGGATATAATCCAGCTTTTTGAAGAACAGGGGATAGGTTATGCCAACTGGAACTATAAAAGTTCAGCTTTCGGGGTGGTTGATGAGGACGGAAACAGATTTAAGGATCTGATTGAGGTTATTGTCCCAGGGCGTACTTCATCAGAATGATGATCCGTTTTCTGTGATCTTATATAATTTCATATTGCTTTAGATTACTAAAAGGTAAAAATCCTATGAGTCTCCTACGATATTCCATAGTACTTATTCTTATCTTCCTTCTAATGTCATGTAAGTCGGAGAAGAATGATGATAAGCCAAATATTATTTTAATTATGGTCGATGATATGGGCTATGAATGTCTCAGTTGCTATGGAAGCACATCCTACAAAACGCCTGTGCTGGATAAACTGGCTTCGGAGGGAATTCAATTTAATCAGTGTATCTCCCAGCCACTTTGTACACCTTCCAGGGTAAAGATAATGACCGGAATGTATAATTATAGAAATTATGATTATTTCGGTCATCTGAATAATGATTCCTATACATTTGGTAACTTATTAAAGGATGCCGGGTATGCTACTTGCATCGTCGGTAAATGGCAATTGAACGGCCTGGCCTACAAGGATGAAATTCCCTACTGGAGTGATAATAACAGACCAGTCGACTTCGGTTTTGATGAATATGCCCTGTGGCAACTTACCCGGGGGCGGAATGAGGGTGAACGATTCTCAGATCCCCTTATTGAACAGAATGGAAAAATCCTTGATACCAATATAGATGATTATGGCCCGGATATATTTACCGATTACCTGTTGGATTTTATAGAACGAAATCAAGAGGTGCCATTCTTTATTTATTTCCCCATGGTTCTGGTTCATGAACCTTTTGTGCCAACCCCGGATTCTGACGACTGGGCAGATCCTGGTCTGCGCTATAAAAATGACACATCCTATTTCAGGGATATGGTTTCATATACAGACAAGATTGTCGGGAGGATCGTAAATAAACTTGAACTCCTGGATATTGATGAGAATACCCTGATCATTTTCACCGGGGATAATGGAACCCATCCCACTGTTTATTCAAATACTGTGAAAGGAATAGTACAGGGAGCGAAAGGGAACACCATTGATGCAGGAGTTCATGTTCCGTTGATTGCTTATTGGCCGGAAAAGATCAAAGAAGGATTTGAGTTTAATGGCCTGATAGAATTCAGCGATTTCTTCCCTACCCTGGCAGATATTGTAAAAATTAAAAGAGAAACAGATGGGAAAAGTTTTTATCCCCTGCTTATCGGTGCATCCTATAAATCCAGGGAAACAGTATTTGTACATTATGATCCACGATGGGGCAAAAGGGTAAATCAATACAGGAACCAGTTTGTTCAGACCAATGAATATAAGCTTTACCAGGATGGGAAATTTTACAATATCTCAGAAGACATTCTGGAAAAGTCGCCTTTGAACCCGGATTCACCGGATGAAGTACAGAATAAAACCTGGCTTTTACTATCAGAAGAGCTAAAGAAACATCCGGGGATGAGTGAGTCCGGAGGCATACCGCAAAAATTAAAAACTAAGTAAATCAAAAGAAATCGAATATTTTTTAAAAAAATACTTCCTCATGTGAACATATGTTCATATGTTTGCGTTTATATAAATAAAAAACAATAGAAATGGAAAGCATTGAAAAGGTCAAAGGTATAGATATTAAAACCATAACCGATATTGACAAGCTTGAGAAAGTATCTTTCATATTAAAAACTATCGCGCATCCATTAAGGATCGGGATCATAAGTCTGCTGGTTGAAAATGAAAAGGTATGTGTAAATGATATCTGCTCACAACTCGAATCTGAGCAGTCACTTACATCCCATCACCTTTCAAACATGAAGCTGGCAGGTATCCTGGGTAGCGAAAGAAATGGAAAAAATATCAATTACTACCTGAAAATGCCGGAAGTTGTCGATGTAATCAAATGTATGAACCGATGTGAGGTTCTTTAGTGAAGCATAATCTGTCTTCACTTTTTTTTACCAAAAACATATGAACAAATAATCATATAAGGTGTTAATAGCAGGATATATAGCAGCCATTATAATAGGATTCACACTGGGCCTGATCGGCGGCGGAGGTTCAATCCTTACCGTTCCTGTATTGGTATACATGCTTCATATTAATCCTGTTCTGGCCACCGCATATTCACTTTTCGTGGTGGGCGTATCTTCCACAGTAGGAGCATTCAATTATATGAAAAAAGGCCTTCTGAATTATAAAACGGCCATCATTTTTGCTGTTCCTTCTTTTATTGCAGTTTTTCTTACAAGAAAATTCCTCGTCCCTGCGATCCCGGAACAACTTTTTTCTATAGGAACGCTTGATATCACAACTGAAGTACTCTTTATTCTGATATTGATCCTGGCAATGATATTTGTATCACTGCTCAGTCTGAACAGGATCTTTCAGGGCAATAAAAAGCATATCAAAACCTTTTTACTTGTCACCCCTGCAGCCATAATGGTCTTCCTGGTCAGGCAGTTCCTGATACCACGAATTCCTGATAATTTAATAGTTATAGGAGACTTCACATTGTCAAGAGATATGGGGATCATGCTCTTTTTTGCATTGATCATGCTGCTTGCGGGTTTATCGATGATCAGAAAGAACAAATCAGAGAACAATGATAAGGAGCCTTCAGGTATAATATATAATTATCCGATGATCGTGGTAGAGGGCGCCATTATCGGAACCATAACAGGTATAGTTGGTGCCGGAGGAGGATTCCTGATCATACCTGCCCTCG
>CBDUCT010000443.1:0-3193 GCA_965365715.1 uncultured Cyclobacteriaceae bacterium
ATCATAACGTACAATATATTCATTGATGCCATCCAACTGGAAACTGACAGGTATCTGATTGAACGTTACCGTGATATTAGTAACTATATCAAAGAGGACCCGGGATTTACCTCGATAAGTGACAGTAAAATTATGATAGTCCCGGTTGATGCTTTACCTGAAAGCCAGGAAGGAAGCCGATGGAGGTTTCAATTCACAGACACACTTGTCTGGCATCAGGGATTAAAAAGGATGGAGAATAACCGGAAACTGACATCCTACATCAAAACAGAAGATGGAAATTACAAGATTGAGATCCATGATGTGATCGTGGAAAGAGATGACATATTCCAGAGTGTCTTTGACTCACAAACCTGGCTGTTTGTTATTCTCGGTGTCGTAATGGTCTTAAGCAGTTTCTTAATATCAACCTGGATGTTCAGGCCTTTTAACATCACACTGGATAAAATTAAAAATTTCAATATCAAGTCCATGCAACCAACATCACTTGGGAAATCAGGGATTAAGGAATTTGATATATTGAATGGTTTTATAAACCAGATGACTGAAAAAGTCAGCACCGATTATAAAAATCTTAAAGAGTTTACTGAAAACGCCTCACATGAGTTACAAACGCCTCTTGCGATCACAAAAGGTAAACTGGAGTTGTTACTTCAGCAGGAGAACCTCACACAGGAACAGATTGACTTAATTGAATCTTCATATGCTTCTATAACCCATATGTCAAAGTTAAATAAGTCATTGACGCTTCTATCCAGGATTGAGAATGAAGAATTCTCCAATAAAGAATCCATAAATATATCATCAGAACTCAATAGAGCACTAGATGATTTCAGTGATCTTACTAAACTGAAGAACCTGAGCCTGGAAAGTAATATACAGGAAGGGGTCATCACTAAGAATGACAAAACCCTGATAAAAGTTCTAATAAATAACCTGCTTCAGAACGCTATAAGGCATAATAAAGAAGGTGGGAAAATAATTGTATCGCTTTCTGAAAACACATTGATCATCAGGAACACTGGTGCCACTCTGGATATCCCCGGTGAGCAACTATTTGAGAGATTCAAAAAGGGTGTACACTCTGAAAAGAATTCAGGCCTTGGTCTTTCGATAGTCCATAAGATCTGTGAACTTAGCCATTATGAGATATCTTATGATAATGACGGCGAATGGCATACAGTTACCATTACATTTTAAAAAAGCAAAAGCTTAAAGCCATATCCTCCAAATTATTGAATTATAATCAAAGGGATATGCCTTTAAGCTTTTTTCAGGAATTTAAACCCGGCTATTCCTCCAATGCAGCAACGCCCGGTAAGGTCTTACCTTCCATATATTCGAGTAGCGCACCACCACCAGTAGCCACATGAGATACTTTATCGCCATAACCCAGGTTATTGATTGCAGAGGCTGAATCACCACCACCAATCAGTGAAAAGCCACCCTTTTCTGTAGCCTTTACCACCGCTTCAGCGACCTGTATGGTTCCATTGGCAAAATTCGGGAATTCAAATACACCCATCGGACCATTCCAGAGAATAGCTTTAGAATTCTCGATTACTTCTGAAAACAGTTTAATGGTATCAGTTCCTATGTCCAGCCCCATCCATCCGTCGGGAATGCTCCCGGACTCCACAGTTTTCCTGTTCGCATCATTGTTGAAATCATCGGCGATTACTGTATCAACAGGGAGGATTATCTCAACGCCTTTGGCTTCAGCCTTTTTAAGCAGGTCCTTACACAGATCCACCTTGTCGGCTTCCAGGAGTGAGTTTCCTACGGTTCCCCCATTCGCTACGGCAAAAGTATAGGACATTCCTCCACCAATAATGAGGTTGTCTACTTTCTCGAGCATTTTCTCTATAAGAAGAATTTTATCAGATACTTTTGCACCACCCATTATTGCCGTAAAAGGCCTCTTCGGATTCTTTAAAACCTTGTCGGCGTTCACCAGTTCAGCCTGGATCAGATACCCGCAGATCTTGTCATCGAAAAAATCAGCAACAATTGCAGTTGATGCATGTGCCCTGTGTGCTGTTCCAAAAGCATCATTTACGTAGACATCACCATGTCTGGATAATTTCTCGGAGAAGTCCCGGTCTCCCTTCGTCTCTTCCTTATAAAATCTCAAATTCTCCAGTAATAAGATCTCACCAGCATTCAGATCGGAAGATAGAGCAAAAGCTTCTTCTCCTATACAATCGTCGGCAAATTTCACCTCTGTACCAAATTTCTCCGATAAATTTTTGACCAGGTGTTTGAGGGAAAATTTTTCCTCAGGTCCTTCTTTTGGCCTTCCCAGATGGGACATCAGAACGACAGATCCACCATCTTTCAGAATTTTGGAAATCGTAGGTACCGCTGCCTTTATCCTGGTTTCATCGGTTATCTCAAATTTCTCGTTCAGGGGAACATTAAAATCTACACGGATCAATGCACGTTTACCCGAAAAATCATAGGTATCAACTGTTTTCATAGGATTTTTATTGGTATAAAATTAAAAATAGATTAGACAATACTACAGGTCGCAAAGGTAGCCAATATGGCGTCCTTTAACAAAGATTGAAAACAATTTGAAAGGTGGGGATGGATTATATTTATAGGCTGAAATAGGGGTATAAAGAGACATAAGGAAAGTTGGATTCTTTAGGCTGATAATATTACTAAGTGATCATTGCCCGGATCAATATCTTCTGTTAACAGCAGCAGCCCTGCGCAAACGGTCATTGATCGCACGACCTAGTCCTTTTTCCGGCAAGGATTCGGCAACTACGTACTTCACATTCATTTCATCCATTTTCCTCAAGGCTGAGAAAAGGTTTTTTGCCGCTTCCATAAGATCGCCATTCCTGGATAAAATGATCTGATTCTTTTCGGGTATCGCAGGATCTATCTCTTTGAATCTTATCAAACCGACCTCTCCGGTGTCCGGGGTGCTTTCCAACAAAGCATTATCCTTTAGTTTCACTTTTTTCATTGGCGCATAGTGACTCTCCAGCAAACCCGGGGCTTCCGGACGCGATGAGGAATGTAGCTTTACATGTACTTTTCCTACAATAGTTTCAATATCCTCTACCGGTATTCCTCCCAGTCTGAATATTTCAGGTTCTTTATCAATAAATCCTATGATAGTAGATTCTATACCAACATCGCAATCTTCATGGCAGAAGGAAAGGCGTTCGCCCGTGTG
>CBDUCT010000444.1:0-3185 GCA_965365715.1 uncultured Cyclobacteriaceae bacterium
GAAAGATGGAGTCTGAACCCGGGAATTACCTTGCATTTTATGATAACATTTACGATGCAATTGTGAAGGATACCAAACTGGCCGTTACCCCCCAGGAAGCTTTGATGAATATTCATGCTATAGAACTGGCTTTCCAAAGTTCGAAAGAAGGACGGTCAATATCTTTTGACAAAAGTCTAGCAATGGAAAATAAGTAAGAAAATTCGGTAAAGTATAGGGTTATTTATGTGTATTGAATAATTTGTTCTTAGTTACTTAACCTGTAGTAAGGAATTTTAATCCAAGGTATAAATCCCAGTTTTTGAGCCAGTTTATAAGAACCAGTATTTTCCAGACTGCATGCCCAAACCGGTTCATATTTATTATCGATACAATAGTTAATGATTGAAGAGCATGCATACTGAGCAAATCCTTTTCCTCTGAATTGAGGCATCGTCTCAATACCCAATTCTAACTTATCATCGTGGATAAAAGAAGCGTATGCAGTAGAGGCAAGTTGATTTTTATAGATTAAACTGAACCCAATTCCTCGATCAAGAAAATCATCGGCACTGTCCCAGAAATGAAATGGAATCACGCTGCCTTTCATTTCATTGAATATTTTCTTATCAGTCCGGATTATTTTTATGTCTTCCGGCGGCGTATTATTTTTAATTGCGAAATATCTGTCCTGATTGAACTTGAAGTTTATCCTTGTATTTAGTACGATTATCCCAGTTTTATTATTTGAAGAATTATCTTTTTGTTTTATCAGATTCCTGCCAAAGAGATGTAAAAGCTTTTTATCCCAAACATTTGGATAGGCCTGCATCCATTCGTGATTGTTCCTGATTTTATGGATATTCAATGCATGATCTTTGAATTCAGCATTGAATGATTCATTATGAGGATCGCCGAATAACAGGGACATTCCATAAGGATGTACTATATAAATTGTCCCGGGCGTATCAACATTATCAACATATACTTTACCAGTAACATGACGTTCGATTACTGACCTGGCAAATAAGTTGTTAATTTTTACCTCGCTTATAGGATTGATCAATTTTATATATAATTCTTTATCAAGTAATTTCATTTATTTGAAGATTTTACCCAGAGAATTCATGATCGTTTCATATCAACATGAGGGAAATTATCCATATTATACAATAGTATCCGTGCTTGTTTAAAATCTGTAGAATTAATACGCAGCCATATAATCCACTTTGATCAAAAGATTGACCAGTTCATTCTGACTGATGGTCAAAGGATTGATGATGCCGGACTGGTCGAACCGACTGGCAAATAATCCCTTCGGTTCTTTTACGAAAACCGAATAAGTACCAGGATCAAGTGCAATAATAAACTTTCCATCTTCATCAGAAATGACCTTCTGAACAAGTTCTGTTTTTATATTTGAATAAAAGCTACCCTCCTGCAAGTCAGCCTGTTCCATTTTCGTTGCCCGGTAAATATAGATCTCACGCTGAATGGGTTTCCCTTCCGCAGGCTCCTTGTCAAAACCTGGCATCAGGTCACCCTCATACCATAGTACTTGTCCGGTGACACCCTGGGATACCCCTTCGCTGAACATTGACTGCGTGTTCTTACAAGATGAAAACAGAGTGCATACTAACAATACGATTCCAATATTCCGTAAATATTTCATAACATATCCTTTAAAGGCAAAACATGATGATTATCATCTTTTCAAAAAAGATCTATATGTAATTTAACATCCAAATTAAATACCAAAATAATGAAAAGTATTAAATTCTTATTCTTTGTTCTTCCCGGTCTGTTTTTCGCCTGCAACGAAAAGCCCGGTGATGATAGTTCTTCAGCTGAAAATGCCGATGCAGAGGTGGTCGAAACTGTAGTACTGGTTGATGACCTTATGCAGGATCCTGATGCCTATGTGGGTAAGGTGATCGAGTTGGAAGGACTGGTAACTCATGTATGCAAACATTCCGGCAAACGACTGCATTTAACTTCTGCAGCGACAAATAAGATGGTGCGGGTGGAAGCTACTGGTGATATCAATCAATTTGAAAGGGAACTGGAAGGTAGTGATGTACGGATAAAAGGCTTAGTTCAAAAACAGGTGATAGATGAAGATTACCTCGCGAAATGGGAAAATGAAATGGCCAATAAGGGTGAGAACCACGACCACAGCGAAGGTACGGAGGAATCAGAACAAATCAATAACATGAGAAAAAGACTCGCTGAAAGCGGTCAGGACCAACTGGTAAGCTACTGGGTGGATGGAACCAGTTTTGAGGTCAATTAAATCCAGAGGAAGGTATGAGGTGGAGAAAGCTTAACCGGATCCTACACAGGGATATTGGTTACTTCTTTTTTGGGATGTCAGTGATCTATGGACTCTCAGGTATCGCTATAAACCATATTGACGACTGGGATCCAAGTTATAATATAAGAAATGAACGGGTTCAGGTGGATCCCGGAAGCCTGAAACCTGGCATGGCAAAGGAGGAAGTATTAAAGATCCTTGATGATTTAGGTGTCGATAATAAGTACAAAAGTTACTACTACCCCAGGCCTGATATTCTCAAAGTATTTCTAAAAGGCGGATCAGTAACATTCAGTCTCTCCTCCGGACAAGGGAACCTGGAACTGGTAAGCCGCCGTTCAGTATTTTATGAATTTAATTTTCTGCATTACAACAATCCTAAATTCATCTATACATACTTTGCAGATATATATGGGGCCGGACTGATCATCATGGCTTTCACAGGATTATTCATGCTTCAGGGCAGAAAAGGCCTTTCCGGAAGAGGAAAGTGGTTCGTGGGTATCGGCATCCTCATCCCACTGATCTTTTTATTGCTATACTTATAGAACTCTACAATCTTGAAACATCCGTCGGCACATAATTTCTATCAGAATGTGCTTCAGGTCAAAAAATACAAAATATCTTTCCAGCGTAATATCATAAAAAAACTGCCTGGCCCTGAATACCAGAAAACCAGGCAGAAAATTTATCAACATTAACACTATGGAAGCTGTGTTTTAAAAATCCCCCTTTTCCTTATTTCCGGAAAAGGAAGTGATTCTAAAACTATTTTAAACCGGATTAGCCGCCTCTTTAACGAGGTCGGTGGCAATCCTGGGTTCCTTTTCTTTAATAACAGTCTGAGCATTGAGGAATATTGAATATATACCGATCAATGTCCCAATCGGAA
>CBDUCT010000445.1:0-3173 GCA_965365715.1 uncultured Cyclobacteriaceae bacterium
CCCCTGATGAGAGATGGTAATGACCATGGCGTCATGGGGGATCATATCTTCTATGCCGATTTCATCTGAATCATGTACTATATCAGTCCTTCTCTCATCGCCATATCTTTCTTTCAGAGCAATCAATTCATCCTTTATAATGCTCATTCTCAACGCTTTATCGTCAAGAATAGCCCGGAGTTTCTTAATTAGTTCCTGGAGTTCCTTATATTCTTCTTCTATTTTTTCACGCTCAAGGCCTGTCAATCTTTGAAGACGCATATCCAGGATTGCTTTAGCCTGGATCTCAGAAAGCTTGAACCGCTCCATTAAACCAACTCTGGCAGTTTCAGGATCTCTTGATTTGCGAATAAGATTAATGACCTCATCGATATTATCCAGGGCTATAATATAACCCTCAAGAATGTGTGCACGACGTTCTGCTTCGTCAAGCTCAAATTGAGTTCTTCTGACTACTACATCATGTCTATGACTTACATACCTGGATATCAAATCTTTAAGATTCAATATTTGAGGTCTTCCTTTAACTAATGCAACATTATTAACTCCGAAAGATGATTGCAGTTGTGTATGCTTGAACAGATGATTCAGGACAATGTTGGGAATTGCATCACGTTTAATATCGTAGACTATTCTCAATCCATCCCTGTCGGATTCATCGCGTATATCAGAAATCCCTTCCAGTCTTTTTTCGTTAACCAGTGCTGCAGTTTTTTCAATCATTGCGGCCTTATTGACCTGGTATGGAATTTCTGTAACAATAATCTGTTCTTTTCCTGATTTGGTAGTAATAATGTCGGTTTTGGCCCTGACAACCACTCTGCCTCTTCCTGTTTCAAAAGCAGATTTCACACCTTGATAGCCATAGATGATACCCCCTGTCGGAAAATCGGGACCCTTCACATATTGCATCAATTCATCAATCTGGATATCATAGTTGTCAATATATGCTACAATACCGTCAACAACTTCTGCAAGATTATGAGGTGGCATATTGGTAGCCATCCCAACTGCAATTCCTGAAGCTCCATTTACCAGAAGGTTTGGTAGTTTTGCCGGTAGAACCGTTGGTTCCTGAAGCGAATCATCGAAATTCGGCTGAAAATCAACTGTATTCTTGTTGATATCATTCAGCATTTCCTCTGCAATACGCCTCAGCCTTGCTTCGGTATATCGCATGGCTGCGGGTGAATCACCGTCAATTGATCCGTAATTCCCCTGCCCATCAACCAGAGGATAGCGTAGAGACCATTCCTGGGCCATTCGAACCATCGTATCATAAACGGAAGAATCTCCATGAGGGTGGTATTTTCCCAGCACCTCTCCTACTATTCTGGCTGATTTTTTATAGGGTCTGTTGTAGGTAACACCCAACTCAAGCATTCCATACAGCACTCTTCTATGAACAGGTTTCAATCCATCCCGTACATCTGGTAGCGCCCTGGAAACTATTACTGACATTGAATAATCTATGTAGGCACCCCGCATCTCCTCCTCAATGTTGATAGGGATAATGTTTTCGTTAGCTCCTTCTGCCATTAACTGTGGTTAAAATAGAAAAATTATGGTCGCAAATTTACAAAAAATAATGTTATTAAGGAGCATAATTTATTCCTTAATTTAAGAACCAACCTAATAGCCTCCGGAGACTTTTCGCCGGTTCATTCTCCACCACCTGTACTTATGCAGATTGGTATAATTTTCACCTACTTTTGGATTTTGTTTTTTATAGAAAGGCTGTCCCCGGTATCCCTTATTGCCATGAATATGCTTTTTCTGATACCGGCAGGTTTTGTTTGTGAACTTTTTCGAATAATCATATCCCGGAGGAGTTTTAGCCTTTAAGCGACAACGTGGTAATTCAGGGATAGTATATCTGAAACCCACATGAACAAACAAAGCAGGATACCTGTGCCTGACACTTCCTCCAAACTCAGGTAAATCCATCTTATAACTTTTAAATTCATAGGAAGGCCTGATATAAGCTTTCAGATATTCCGAAAACTCATATTCAATTGGTATTCCTATATTAAAATATACACCCTGATTTATCAGACTCTTATCGTATGCCCCTCCCATCCATATCTTTCCAATCTGTATATCAGCATAATAAGTCCAGTACATGAAATCATATACCCTGGCTCCCACACTTCCAAATACACGTTTTAAATTGGTCGTCTTAACATTTGGGGAATATTGTCCGAGTGCATCAGCGCCAGTATACGGACTCATAGTAGGTAAATGATGAATTTCAAATGCTGCACCGCCTCCGATCCTGACCCGGTCAAATAAATCCACGCTGATCATAAGCGTAAATGGAATAGCACCCGAACTGCCTTTATATCCTAATTTTGTAGTATCACTTAGAACCTGGTTTTGAAGATCAGTTGATGAGTTTCTTGTAACATTTGCAGAATCGGGCGCATTTAACCAATTCTGATAACCAAAAAACGAAGAAGCAGAAGAATCCTGCAGGGTAAATAGGTAAAGTCCATTGTCTGTGGAATCAGTTTTATTTAATACACCATATCCAGGAAGGTCATGCTTATAAAACGTTCTGCCATATCCACCGGTAAATGTTATGGATATTTTATTCAGGATCTGCCTGAACCTGCTTATTTGTGCTTCTTTCTGGGGCACATAATAATAGGGGTCGGTAACCTGACTGAGTGCGGGAGCAAACAGAATGAACAACAGGACAAGGATAAGTAGCTTTTTTTTTACCATTAAATCGGTCAATACCCCTTTTTGGCCGGTTTTTGCTTATCTAACGTCAAAAGTATCCAAAAATTTTCTAAAAATAATGGTTTTTGATAATTCCAGTTTATCACCAATTTCCTGTACTTTTTTGAATTCGATTTTTGATATTTTCCTTTTATCAGATAAATCCTCATGGGTATCATCCCAGAAAAAGGAATGAAGGAATCTTATGAACATATAGGGGGCATTCATTAACATTTTCTTAAATTCCCTGTCAGATACCCTGGAGGCGTCCAGGTCACCTCCGTCAATCAATGATTTATCAAAAGATTTTTCCATGGCCAGCCTAATGGTTTCAAAAAATTGATCCTCCCATTTTGCTGCACTTTTCACCAGAAAACTCATAGCATAGACCACGGGATCTTTTTTAAGATAGTGCCCCCCTTTTGAGATCGTCCTGGCCTTTTTATTTA
>CBDUCT010000446.1:0-3157 GCA_965365715.1 uncultured Cyclobacteriaceae bacterium
ACTCCTCTTTATTGATCTGCCATACCTTTTGGTCCTGCCATGAAGGATTTTCTTCCTCGGTCCATGAGGCATTCTGATAAGACATCAGTTGCATGGAGGAAGAAAATATCAGTATTATACTCAGCTGGAACTTTATTGACCATATCCTTTTCATAGTGAGATGTATTTAGTGAAATTCAAATTTTCAGTGAATATTGAATAAATAGAAAAAACCTTTACAAAAAATATTTTCCGACCAGACTTCAAAAATATTCAATCAATCTTTCATTATGTTATATAGACAAAGATAATTATTTGTATTATTCCGCCCGAGGGATTCTACCCTAAAATAAATAATCCTTGATAAAGGAAATACAAACGGCCTTCTTTTTCTCAAATGCTGGTTTCTTCAGTATTCCTTGACCTGTTTTAAACTATCCCTGTTCAGCTTGTTTCATGAGAAATTCAGGTTATCAGGGCCTGGGATTCTAATTCTTTCAGAGACAGGCTGAGGGTAGCCTGCGGCAAATATCAGTTTCTTTAGAATCAAAAGTTCTATTTTTTACAAATCCCGATACTGACTGTATGATATTTGATTATATTTATTTATCGATTTTATATTTTTTTCGTGATGCAAATGAAAAAGGGATCCCGTACCTATTGGAAGTTTTTTCTTTATCACGGGTCAGTATTACTGCCAGCATTCCTCTTGATGATTAACTTTCCTGTAAATTCTCAGGAGAAGGATGAACGGAAAGTACGGCAAACATGGAATATGCATCGCATTAATGATGATTATCTGATTGCTAACTCGTTGAATGCTGCCGATGTGAATAAAGATGGTTTTGATGATTATTCCGTAATCGATGAATGGCTGGGTTTGCAAACCATAATATTCTATCCCGGAACAGGGGAGAAACCTAAGGATCCATGGCAAAGGATCAACCTGGGGATAACCAGCAATCCGGAATACTCCTGCCTGTGTGATCTGGATTCTGATGGTAACATTGATTTCGTGGTGGCCACTGGTGATGATTTGGAAAAAGGTTTTAGGACCGGCATCAGTATAATCTGGGGTCCTGATAAAGCCAGCGTAATGGACAGCACTGCCTGGAAAAACGGGGGTTATATTCCGCCAACCCTGGATCACCAATATTTATATCTTGAATGTCATGATATCGACGGGGATGGGTTTCAGGATATTCTGGCCGGGGGGAGAAGAAACGCCATTACGAATGAATATGCAGGTATCAGATGGTTAAAAGCCCCTTCATCCCTGAAACTCCGGCGGACCTTGAAAGAATGGAAATCATATTACATTGATAAAGATGCATACAGTGGTCATGGATTTGTCTTTACAGATGTAAATCAGGATGGTTATAAGGACATATTGCTTGCCGATGCTGACTGGGACACACCCGCATTTGAACGTAAATTGTACTGGTATGAAAATCCCGGAACAGATACATCCAGGGTTTATGCCCCCTGGAAACAACACTTGATCTGGAAGAGCACCACATTTTATGCAAAACCTCAAGTGGCGGTTGGAGACCTTAATAAAGATGGATTGTATGATCTGGCCACGCAGACCCAGAATTTTATACACGTTTTTGTTAAAAAGGATGCCCGCGCTGTTAAATGGGAGCACATTAAGATCAAAAAACCTGAAATGGTTCAGTGGATTGGAAGACCGATAAAATTTGTAGATATCAATGAAGATGGAAAGCTGGATATCATTGGTGGATTGATCCATAATGATGGAAATCTGCCCTCTGATAAGGCATCTGTATTCTGGCTTGAATATGAGGTTGATGGCCCGGCGGATCAATGGCGCTTTCATCCTATTAAATGGAGTGACGGGTATAATTCCTACGAAGAATGGGTTGGTGAAAAATGGGATCATATCTTAATCAGGGATGTAGATCAGGATGGGGACCTGGATGTAGTCGGAAATGTAGAAGAACATTATCATTGGAATTCACCTGGCGATAGATTACCCGAATCATATTTCAGTGTGGTATGGTTTGAAAACCCATTAAAATAAATAATTGGCCATTGTTTATGTTCGTTTTTTATGGCAAAGTGAAAGCGTTGAATTTATCATTTTGGAATTGGATAAAAATTAATTAATATGGATAGACGGTCGTTTTTGAATAATTCCGGAATAGCAGGTATCGGGTTATTGGGCACAGGACTTTTACCGGTACTCCCCCTTAATGCGCTCTCCAAATCCTCAAATCTGATCATCACAAAAATCGACACAGTACGGTTCAGTAAAAGGATCAGGATCAATGGCATGGGGATACAGTGGATGTGGTTGCGCCTGCACACAAACGAAGGTATTATCGGAACAGGGGAGACTTATCCTTTTAATGAAGCAAGTGAAGGCGTATTTAAAGACCTGGAATGGCATAGCTGGGCCGGAAAGCTTCTTGGAGCAAATCCACTTGAGATCGAGCAGGTATGGGACCGGATTTTTAAACAAAATGCCTTTAATATCCAGGGAGGAGCTGAAATGAGAGCCTTATCTGCATTGAATATTGCCCAATGGGATATCCTGGGTCAGGCCAGCAAAATGCCGGTATACAAATTATTGGGAGGATCAGGTAACAAACCTATCAGAGTATACAATACCTATACAAATGGTCGTGCCATAAATGGGTGGACCATCGAAAACGACCTTGCGAATATTGCCAGATTTCTGGTAGATAAAGGCATAACAACCATAAAGTTTTGTCCTTTTGATCGTGTGGCCACCAGGAACAATGGCGAATATATTTCTCATAATGAAATTGAATCCTGTCTTGACATGATACGAACCATACGCGAAACAGTCGGTAATGATCTGGAAATAGGATGCGAATTTCACAGTTACTGGAACTTGCCCAGTGCGGTCAGGATTGCTAAATCCCTGGAACCCTATAACATTCTTTTTCTTGAAGATATGCTCTTGCAGGACAATATAAAACCATACATATCATTGGCTGAGGAAACCTCGATTCCGATGGTTATCAGTGAACGTCTTGCTACAAGATTTGGATTCCGGGAATTTTTTGAAGCCGGGATAGGAGGTATTGCCATGTATGACCTGACCTGGTGCGGTGGTATTTCTGAGGGTAAAAAAATCTCCGATATGGCAAACACATATTATTTGCCTACCATGATGCATACTGCTGGC
>CBDUCT010000447.1:0-3149 GCA_965365715.1 uncultured Cyclobacteriaceae bacterium
AAGGAATCCCTGTTTGATAAGATAGACATAGCTAATGACCAAGTTTTCAGAATTAAAGGCGAAAACGATCCTGAAGCAGAGCGGGAAAGATACAATAATATTGTGCTGGCAAATACCAAGGGAATCATTGATCTTATGTTTCTGGGCCTCGGAACTGATGGCCACACAGCGTCCATTTTTCCGAATCAGATGGAAATGCTAAAAACTGAGGAAGTCTGTGCGGTTGCTGTTCATCCGGTTTCCGGACAGTTTCGTATTACACTTACCGGACGTATAATAAATGCCTCAAAAAAGATCCTTTTCCTGGTAACCGGATCAGAAAAGTCTCAGGTAATATATGATATATTAAATCAAAAAGGAGATTGGCATAAATACCCGGCTTCGTACATCAAACCTGTCGATGGAGAAGTAATTTGGGTTCTGGACAGAAAAGCAGCAGCCAGGATCTAATGTGTGATAGTCACCATTTCATTCAATATTATAATGCAGGTAACTCTATAGTAAACTTCGATCCCTTACCCAGATCAGACTCCACAGTTATAGTGCCCTTTATTTTACCTAAAGTTTCTTTTACAATATAAAGCCCAAGACCTGAACCCTTGGTATTTTCAGAAGCCCGGTAAAACATTTTGAAGATCTTTACCAAATGTTCTTTGCCAATTCCGTTACCATTATCCTTAACTTCTATAATAGCTCGGATCTTATTGTAATTAACAGATACTTCAATGAATTTATTATCTTTCGACTTATCATGATAAATAATCGAATTCGTTATCAGATTATTAAGGATGACAGATAACCTGCGTGGATCACTTTTGAAGTCACCTTCTCCCTTTATCCTGACCTTCTTACTGATTTCGGCTTCTCCATCAAGATATTTTACATCTGCCAAAGCCCCATCAATTATTTTTTGAAAATCGATAATGCCACTTACTACCTCTACACTTGTATTCCTTGAATAATCAATGATATCAGCAATAAACCGTTCTAATTTCTTAATGCTTTGTTCTATCATTTGCAGGTATAAAGGCATGCTACCTGTGGCTCCATCCTTTTTGGCTATATTTATCAATCCAAGTACAGAATTTAATGGTGCTTTCAGGTCATGGGAAGCAGAATAGACGAATTTATCCAGTTCTTCATTTATCTTATTTAATTCCTTGTTTCTTTTTTCGATAACATTTATTCTCTTTTTATATGAAAACCATCCAATAAGGACAACAAAAAAGAGAAAAACGACATATAATTCAATCCGCTGATAAAAATAGGGTTTGATCTTGAATGAAAATGATGCCCCCTGTTCATTCCACACGTTGTCATTATTACATGCTATTACGTTAAACGTGTAGTTACCGGGAGGAAGATTGGTATATTGTACTTCACGAATATTTGCTTTTTCAATCCAATCTTCATCAATTTTATCTAGTTTGTACTTAAACCTCACCTTATCGGGGGCTTGATAACTTAGTGCAGTATAACGTATCTGGTATCTGAAATTCCCGGGTTCCAGAACAAGTTTTCCTGCCTTGAGGTCTTCACTTATAAATTCGCCTGACCTGTCTGTTAAAAAATCTGTAATGATTACAGGGGGCTTAAACTCATTTGTTAATAGTTCATCGGGATCAATAATGGCGACCCCTCCCAAAGTAGGTATCCATAGTTTACCATCTGAGGCTCTCAGTAATCTTGTAGCCCCTGTACATTCTTTATTACTCATTCCATCATTGTGGTCATATAAAAAAGAAGGTATCTGCTCTGTTTGTCCGTTAAGGTACTCTCTTGCATCACTGATTCTGATCCTGTAAAGACCGATATTCGAGGTGATCCATAAGTTTCCCACATCATCCGATACGATATCAAAGAAGGTATCATTTTGATAATTACTCGCCAATTCCACTTGCCTGAATTCTTTATTTGCAAAATAGAAAATACCAATATTAGTCGCTAGCCAAAGTGCATTTATACCATCTACATGAATATTAAAAATTAAAATCCCGGATGCATCTTCCTTAAATGGATTATAGGATTTTAACTGATCATTCTTATCTATTGAAATTAATCCACCCCCATTTGTACCCACCCAGATCAAACCATTCTGATCTTCTTCAACCGATAATATATAATTGGTAGACAATCCCGATTTAAGGTCAAATATTTTCTCAATAGTATCATTTTTGAACCTGATTAGGCCTGCCGACCTGGTTCCGACCCATATCCTATTTTGACTGTCCTTATAAATTCTTCTAACATCATCAGAAGGCAATCCTGTATCCCTGTTTAAGAGTTTTTCATTTATTCCCCTTTTTATCAGGATTCCCCTGTAGCTTCCTATCCAAATCTCGTTTTGATTAACAAAACATATATCCCGGATCCCGTTTCTTTTCAAATCAGTATTAAACCTCATCCTGCCTACAATTCGATTTGAAATTATGTTTATCCCTCCTTCATCAGATCCTACATAATATAAGCCAGGTGATTTCTCAACAATTATGTTTACCTGGTCAAGTGCTAATCCATCTTTCCTGGTATAATTAATAAAATTCCCATATTTCAATCGTAAAAGCCCCCCCTTTTTAGTTGCCAGCCATAAGTTCCCCTCATTGTCAAAATCCAAACCAGAGACTTGTCTTGTAGGCAAGCCATCTTCTGGTGTAAAAAGCTCTTTCGTTCTATATCTCTCATTTAATCTTCCTAGACCCATTTCGGTTGCCACCCAGATAGAGCCATAACCATCTTCTATAATTTGATTTATTTCTATGTTTTTAAAGAATCTTACTTTACTTATCTTTCCATTTTTCAATATATTCAAACCATCCTTAGTCCCTATATATAATGAATTATCCTCGGCCATGTACAGGCAATTAACCACATCAGAATACAGACCGTCTTTTTCTTTATAATATCTCACAGGAACATCATCATTTATTTGAACAATTCCAGCTCCTCTGGACGCTATATAAGTGTGATTTTTTTTGTCAAAAGCCAAATCCATGACTGTTATATTTTGCAGTTCAGGAATATCCAGGCTAATTACAGAATCATTTTCAACAACATATAATCCTTTATTGTTCGCACCTGCCCAGATTCTCCCTTTATCATCGATTTTGACCTTCCTAATATAATTAGGTAAGTTATTATTATAGTTGGGC
>CBDUCT010000448.1:0-3133 GCA_965365715.1 uncultured Cyclobacteriaceae bacterium
GCGGAAGAATATCTTGAATTTATAGTCGGGGAAAGTCATGAACTGGGCATAAAAAACCTATTAAATTATCCGAATCCCTTCCGGGATGAAACCACCTTTTCTTTTGAGCATAACAGGTCAGGAGAGGATCTTGAGGTTACAATACAGATATATTCCAGAAATGGAAGCCTCGTTCGTGTTATCGAAGGAGAAACTGTAAACAGTGAATTCAGGGTAAATGACATCAAATGGGATGGCAGGGGAGGTTCGGGTAAAAAACTAGAGTCCGGAATATACATTTATCGGGTTTATGTTCGTTCTTTAGTAGATGGTGCAAAAAATGAAGATTTCAAAAAACTAGTAATAATTAATTAATTATCTTTGCGATTAAACATATTCATTGAATGATCAAGTATTTAAGATTGTGTTGCGGGCTGATTGCTTTATTATTTTTCAGTAATTCATCCTTCAGTCAGAACACAGCAATATTAGCGGGACAGGATACATCGAGGAGGGTTATTACCACAGCAGTTCCATTTCTGACAATTGCCCCGGATGCCAGGGGTGGTGGTCTGGGAGATATTGGTGCTGCCACATCTCCGGATGCAGCATCGGGACATTGGAATGCTGCAAAGTTTGCATTTATGGAGAATGATTACGGCTTTTCATTGTCATATACTCCATGGCTGGGAAACATCATTAATGATATGTCAATTTCCTACCTTTCGGGTTATTATAAAATAAACCGTGAAAGAGCAGTTGCCATGTCGATGCGTTATTTCGATTTAGGTGAAATTACATTTACTGATATATTAGGTTCAAACATAGGACAGTTCAATCCCCGGGAGTTTGCCCTGGACGCTACGTATGCTCAGATGTTATCCGAGAAGATGAGTCTTGGAGTTTCTCTAAGGTATATAAATTCTAATCTTACCGGGAATGCCTGGAACAGTACCAATAATGCTCAAGTAGGACATAGTGTGGCTGCAGATATAGCATGGTATTACAAACAGGATCTTTTATTGAGCGGTAACAACTCAAATATTGCTGTAGGTGTTGCCATTACAAATATCGGGGCGAAGATGACTTATTCTGATGATAACAACAAGGAATTCATCCCAACCAACTTCAGGGCTGGTGTGAATTTTACTACCAGTGTAAATCCTCAAAATCACTTCTCTTTTATATTTGATTTCAATAAACTCATGGTGCCGACACCTCCGGTATATGAGATTGATGAAGACGGGGCGATCGTAACAGATCCAAATGGCAATCCTGAGATCAAGAGGGGTAAAGATCCGAACAGATCATTGATAAATGCCATGTTTACTTCATGGTATGATGCTCCTGATGGATTTTCCGAAGAGATGAAGGAATTCATGCTGGCTTTTGGATTGGAATACTGGTACAATGACCTTTTTTCAGCAAGGGCAGGATATTACTATGAAAATGAATTCAAAGGCAACAGGAAATTCTTTACCCTGGGGCTGGGATTTCGATATAAAATATTCGGAGTTGATTTTGCCTATTTAATTCCTACGGATTCAAATAATCCACTGGCCAATACATTGAGATTCTCATTATTGTTTAATTTCGATACCTATAAACAAGACGACTCGATTACAGACGATAATAATTAATGCTTGATAGAACGACCCCTCCTGCTGCAAAGAGGATCTCCAGTATAAATTTTGCCAAAGCTGAAAGCATTTCCTTATCCAATGGTACGCCGGTACATATAATTCATGCAGGACAACATGATATTGTTCGGCTGGAGATCATTATGAAATCTGGTCGCTGGTTTGAGACAGACAAAGGATCAGCCTATTTTACTTCACAGATGCTGCTGGAAGGTACATCCGGGAAATCATCCAAAGAACTGGCGGATATCTTCGAATTTCATGGTGCGCATGTTAGTATGAATTCCGGAATTGATTACAATACTTTTGTTGTTTACACTTTAAGTTCAAAACTTGGTGAAATTATTGATGTTGTAGGTCAATGTATTTCTGATCCGGTTTTCCCTGATCAAGAGCTGAATATTCTAAAAGATATTCAGAGGCAGCAACTCCGGATCAATAATGAAAAGAATAATTTTGTTGCCGGGAAAGAGATCCGAAAATTGTTATATGGCAATACGCATCCATACGGCAGATCTTTGGAGATCGAGGATATGGATGATGGGTTAAGTACTGATCTTTTAAGGCAATATTACCGGGAGAGATTACTAAAAGATGCTGAAATAATTATTTCAGGCAAGGTGACGGATGAATTGCTCAAGAGTCTTGAGGTTTTGAATTTTCTTACAGTCGGTAATGGTAAAATATTGGAACATTCTTTTGGTGATATTAGTAGATCTGAAGCCACAATTGAAAAGCCTGAAAGCCTTCAGTCCTCCATCAGGCTGGGGCGGCGAATAATACATAAGACACATGGCGACTATATCGGGCTGGTTATTTTGAACGAGTTATTTGGTGGATTTTTCGGTTCACGGCTTATGAAGAACATTCGTGAGGAGAAAGGTTACACCTATGGTGTTCATTCAAGTATAATCAGCAATATTTATGACAACTTCTGGGTTATCGGAACTGATGTAAAGAAGGAATTTGTCAAGGATACGATTGAACAGATATATTTAGAAATGGATCGTTTAGGAAGTGATTTGATCAGTCAGGAGGAACTGGAACTGGTTCAGAATTATATGCTTGGACATTTTGTGTCCAGTCTCGAGACCTCTTTCGCCCTCGCTGACAAGTTTAAGAACATTCATTTTTTTGGCCAGGACTACAGTTTTTATGATCAATATGTGGACACTATCAATTCCATTACTCCAGAGCATTTGATTGTGCTTGCAAGCACCTACCTGAAACCGGCAGCATTCAAAAAGGCTGTGGTAGGATAATATAGGTTTTAATTTTGCTAGAAGTCATTTTATGACCTCAAAATTCCTTTATTAGCCGATAGACCAATCGGTATGTCCAATTTCTTTTCGAAAAGATATGTGTGAGCTATCGTAAGGACAAATTTTAAACCGATCAGGCTGTACATATTTGACTGAAAGAGAAAAATTAGAGTTAAAATGGATCTCTACCAATAGGCTGATCGGTCTGTTTAGATTCGCTTAATCGTAGTTGCAAAAGACCCACTGAAAAAC
>CBDUCT010000449.1:0-3115 GCA_965365715.1 uncultured Cyclobacteriaceae bacterium
CCAGATGATCAATGGAGGGAAAAGAAAGACAAATAATCCGCTGAGGTGCAGCATGGGTAACCAGAAGTCCCGTTGCCGTGCAATTACCGGATCGAGTTCTTCATCGCGGATGTTATTCAGAAGTTCAAACTCTACTTCGAGTGCTGCTGCCAGGGTTTGCAGCGTATACGCCCGGGGGTCCACCTCCCCGTTTTCTATGCGCTGGATGGTTCGGGTGCTGAGGTTTGTTCGTTCAGCAAGCTCTTCCTGTGTCATGCCCCTGTCCAGTCTGAGTTTTTTAATTTCCTGACCGATTTTCATGTTCGTTTTTTTTCTACTAATATCAGTCATAATGGGTCATTTTTGTAACTACAAAAGCACGACATTTTTACGACAATTTTATGAATTTAACATTTTAGGGCTGTTTTTCATAAAGATTTAGGGAATTTGGTGGAAGGATAATAGATATAAATAAGACAGCACATCGAAGTGCTTTATTTGAGATTCATTATTCCTCATTTACTTTTTGATTTGAGTTCTCACATAAAGCATGTTAACGCCTATTCGGCCTAGAGCGTAATGTTACTTTCCAATTAACCTCTGATATCTCTCAGTAAGCAAATCACTATACATAATCTTCATTTCATTATTTAAAAAGGATATATCAATTAAATTCGAAAGGGCTTCTTTTTTCTCAATCAGATTTCTTTCCTCCGCAGCTAATATCTTATCATTCAATTTCATTTTATCCTTTCCATAATATTCGAAAAGAATTTCCCGTGTTATCTTTCTCTTTTTTCCAGACAGAGGCAATGCAAGTTCTTCAGTAACCTGTTCCATCGAAATTGTGGTATTGAGCAGATCATAGGCGGGACTTAATTTAGTAATATTATTCTTTGTAATAAGACTGAAATTCTTAAGATGCATATCCTCATTGCCAGTTATAAAACAAAATAATGTCCGTCGAAAAAGTTTCCTTTTTTCAATCATTGGAAAAGTGCAGTAACTGTCAATTACAGGCAGAAGTTTTTCCATAGACCAATTGTATTTGGTATCCCTTGAATTGCCCGTTAATTGTGCAAAATCCTCCAGCGCATATTTTTTATTTTTTCCATATCGGTCGAACCTTTTAACAAAATAGCTTAAGCTCCTGTCTTTTGAATAGAGTAATCCGGTGAGTGGTACATTTATGCCAAAAGCAGAAGCCATTTTCATGGTAAGATCTTCATTTTCCGGTACCTGGATGAATACTTCGCTTTGGGGTTTGATAATATAATTTCCTCCTTTATCGACTATTTCAAAGCTTTGATTCCCCGGGGAAAGTCTTGTGCTTATCTTCGGCTGAATTCCCTGGATTGACATTTTAGCTGATCTAACCGCAGCCTCCCTTCTTTGTTCCTGCGCTGAATAAGGAAATTCCTTGAGAAAGGTAAGTCTTGTTGACAATTTATTTAAACCCTGATTACTATAAAGGTTATTGCCACAAGGTTCATATGTTATGGGACACCTATTCATCAGTTTCCGGGATCCCAGTTACAGTTACGGCACCTACTAAATCTGTCCCTGTTGTGGTCAATTGTTTAAAGTAATCCTCTCTGTCGATCTTATGAATTTTAAGCAAACCTTCCAGCTGAATACCTTCCGGCAATAATCCTTCAAAAAAAGGGGGGAATTTCTCGAAAATATAGGGTTCGGATTTCACCGGCATGGTCAAGGAGATGGACGGACCCTGATAATCTTGTTCATATTGAAATAAATAGCTATCCCGGTTTTCCTCTGAAAGGATCCCCGCTTTCACACCATGCATCTTAACCAGCGCTTTTCTCATAACTTTCAATTAACGGACCTTCAAATTTTACCTTAACATTCAATGCTGTCAGGACAGCCTGGATGGTTGACCATTTTACAGTTTCTTTTCCTTTTTCAAGGTCATATATCACTGTCTTGCCAACACCAGCCAGGTCAGCCAATTCCATTCTACTTAGCCGGGCCTGTTTCCGGTGAAAATGAATAATTTTATGTAATTCATTAATTACTGCCATAACGGTAAAAATATAGAGACATTTTTGTAAATACAATAATATTGGTAAATAACATTTAATAATTACTGCTATAGCGGTAAAAATGTTGTTATTTCTTGAATTTTGCTGATTTATTTAATATAAAGGTGAAATAATGCCGCTATAGCGGTAAAAAATAGATTTAATGGTTTGCAAAAAGTTAATCTACAGCGCCTGAATTTCAACATTATTTAATCTGCTGAATAAAAGAATCAGGCCTTAAGAACAAACCTTCCAAAGAAAATATTCTGTAATTCCCTGGTTTCAGCTAATATTTAGACAGGCACCTCCAGACAAACAGCTAGCAGTATACCTCCTCCTCAAGAAAAGCCTGCCACCTGATATATTAAACCTGAAGCCCTCCAGGGATTGCTATAAGATGATTTTATAATTTCGTCTGCGTGGCTTTGAGTTTGCCCTGCTCCAGGATGATATCATATTTGTAACCGGCACCAAAATCCTTGTCCAGGGTGATTACCCCTTCAAAGGTAACAACCTCATTTAGCTGTACATTTTCCATTGTCGTAATGGTCAGATCCAGGCCATCGCCGGATCCGTCCTGGATGTGTACCCAGTTCCTGCCCATGATCATCGGATTTACTTTGACACATTTTCCCGTTACCTGTACAACCTTGTCTTTATAATCTTCCTTATTGGTAAACAACTCATCCAATTGAATGGAACCTTCGGCTGGCTCCACATTTATGGGACCCTGTGATTCTGTTCTCGCATCTCCTGCACCATCAGCGGCAGATGCTGCTGCGTCACCGGAATGGGCGTGAATATCTGATACCAGGTATATGGTCTCAAATACCCGGTCGTATTCTTTGCTTTCAAAATTATGCTTCAATAAAGCATCTGTATAGTGATATGTTCCTCCAATCTCAACTTCCATCCTGGGAATAGCGATCCAGAACTTTTCCCCGTTTTCTGTTACGTTCAGATAGGAATACTTTTCTGTATCAAGCACTTCCTCCACTACGACATTATGTCCTCCCGAATGACCACCAGTCATGGCAGGAGCTTCGGTATCATCATGGACATGCCCTGCAGGTTCCCCACTATCCGCCATATTT
>CBDUCT010000450.1:0-3106 GCA_965365715.1 uncultured Cyclobacteriaceae bacterium
GTCAGACTGGATATCAGCTTTATAAGGACTATAAGATAAGAGGAACGATCACGGATGCGTTGACCAAGGAACCCATCAATGCCACCCTGGTATTTGAAAGTGTGCCGGATGCTTCAGATGTGTATATCACTGGTTCCGGCATCGCTGATGGGTCATTTGAAGTTACCATACGAACCGATCAGAAGTACGTCGTTGAAGTTACCTCGGATAATTATAAACCCGAGATCGATACGGTGCTTATCGGGGGAAATCAAAGTGGTTTGAATTTCGAGCTGCTGTCTGTCAGGCCAGGACAATTATTAAGATTGTACAATATTTATTTTGCCCAGGGCGATTACAAGATACTCGATCAATCACTTCAGGAAATCTCCGAACTCGTAATGTTGCTGAACCAGTATCCTGACATGAAAATACGGCTCGAAGGGCATACTGACAGGCTCGGGGGAAGAAGTGCAAATATGGAACTTTCCGAGAATCGGGTACTTGAAATCAAGAAGTATTTGGTCAATCATGGGATTGACCACAAAAGGGTAAAAACCGCTGCTTTTGGGGGTAGCAAGCCTATTTCTACTGAAAATACTGAAGAATCAAGGGAAAGGAATAGAAGGGTGGAAATCAGAATTCTTTCTATCTGATTTGCATTAATGCCCTTAAGTTTTTTAAATTGCCCCGGTTAACCAACCTGATTCCTAAATGAAGCGAATTTTCTTGGCATCAGCATTGATGCTGATGGCATGTATTGCCATAGCCCAGGAAGTCCAGTGGGCCTCAAGTGTATTGGATTTTTCTACCCAATTATCGGAATATCAATATTCTGCAACACAGGTTCTTGGCAAACCAGATGTACTTCCTGACTATGGAGATAATCCCAATGCCTGGCTGCCCTCCAGACCGAACAGAACTTCCTTCGTAAAAGTAGGCTTTGAGCAACCCATGCACGTCCGGCAAATAGCCATTGGAGAATCCTTTAACCCGGGAGCTTTATTTCAGGTATTTCTATACGATGAAAATGACACGGAATATCTGCTGAATACTTTTATTCCCAGGGAATTGAATGTTGAGGGGAGATTGCTGAACATATATCTTTCTGAGACGGAATATGCGGTCAGCGCCCTTAAAATTGTACTTGACGGAAGCCAGGTGCCAGGGTATAATGGCATCGATGCTATAGGGATCTCCGGATCAACTGTGCCTATAATGGCGGAAAGAGAAATCGCATTCCGGCGAAATCCGGGTCTTGAAAACCAGTTTCTATCTCTCGGGGCCGGGGAGGATGTGTCGGAATTACGTCCGGTATATGTAAAATCCCTGAATACAATGTATTTCACAAGAGCATATAGCCCACAAAACGTTGGCGGAGTTGATGATCCGGGGGATATCTGGCAGTCAACATACGATGAGATGAGTGGCCGGTTTCAGGAAGGAGTTTCACTTGGAGAAGGGATCAATGATGTTGGATATAACAGTACTAATGATCTGATATATGGTGATGGTAGCCTTACACTTCTCTTGGGAAATATTTCCGGCAAGCCCAGGACTGCAGCTAAAAATGTTGTAACGACAAAGAGAACGGAAGGGGAATGGGGTGAAGTCGAGGAACTAAAAATACAAAACAGTCGTATTGCCTCTATCGATGCTGACTATACCATCGTGCCAGGTGATTCTATTATAATCCTCTCCACATTACGTTACGATACTGAAGGTGAAAGAGATCTATACATGATCAGACAGTTAAATGATAAGCGCTGGTCAGAACCTGTTAACATGGGAGGAGATATAAATACCACATTGGATGAATATTCTCCTTATTATTCTGAAAGTGAACGGTCTTTGTATTTTGCTTCAAATGGATATCCTGGTTTTGGGGGAAGTGATATTTTCCGCATTACAAGGATAGGAGACTCATGGACCAATTGGACCTCGCCTGAAAATCTTGGCGGAGACATCAACACCGATACGGATGAGAATTATTTTTTCTTTGACGATGCTGATGAATATGCATTTTTTACCAGGATGAATGTAGACAGTACTTTTGGCATAATCAGAGTCGAAAGACCGGTATTCCTGGAGAAAACCCCTATGGTCACTTTACAGGGAAATGTTATTAACAGCGAAACGGACAGGCCTGTAAATTCGGTAATTTCAGTATTGATATTACCGGAGGAAAGGACATATGGAATGACTATTTCTGATCAGACCACAGGAGCATATGAAATCATGCTTCCATCAGGGAATGAATTTATACTGCTGAGTGAAAAAGAAGGATTTGATGTTTTTGAAACTTCCCTGGCTCTTGAAAACAGGAATGCAGAATATACATATAACCTTGATATAGAAATGGGACTGGGTGTACTTGTTCCCGATGAGGTGGTTGCCGCTACCGATGAACCACCTGAGCAACCAGAAGTCCGACCCGGACCAGTGGCCGATACGGATAGGACTTCAGGCGATGCCTATGATATTACCTTTGACTTTAACTCTGATAAGATTACAGAAGAGTCATATCCTGTTATAGATTTTCTGGTGGAATTTATGGAAAAAAATCCAGATATGGATATTGAATTAGCAGGTTTTACTGACCACATAGGTAATGAAAAATATAATAATGAACTTGCGCTCAAAAGAGCATCTGCGGTTAAAAAGTATATGACCGGTAAAGGGATAAAGTCAAACCGGATCACCGTTCTGGGATTCGGCGAAAGAATGACTGCAGTATATGGAGTGGATGATGAAAAAGATCTCAGGATGAACAGGAGGGTTGAATATAACTTTACAAAATAGAGAAATCTAAAGAAGCTGGATTTCAACATTATTGCTGAAAATTTGCCCGGATTTACATTATAGTACAATTTTCAGACATTTTTTTTCGCCTTGGGGATTTATTTCAACTTCGATTGATCGTAATCATTATTACTTCTTTTAATTCATTGATACAAAGAAATTTAGCCAGTTTCACTTAAATAATTAAATTAACAAATTTTCAAAAAAACTGCATTAAAACAACTAAATTCCTAAAAAACAAGCCCAAATAAAGTTCTATTTGTATTTGATATAATACGATTAATTTTTTTATCTTGGCTAAACCTTCGATCTGATCACCTATGAA
>CBDUCT010000451.1:0-3102 GCA_965365715.1 uncultured Cyclobacteriaceae bacterium
TATTAAGAGTCCTGGACGAAAGAGGACTGGCCGATAATACACTGGTGTTTTTAACCAGTGATAATGGAGCATACTGGTTCCCGGCCAATATTGAAGAATTTAACCACCGGTCAAATTATATTTTCAGTGGTATGAAATCGGATGTCTGGGAAGGTGGTCATCACATCCCCCTAATCGCAAGGTGGCCTGGTAATATAAAGGGAGGAAGGGAGAGTGATCAATTGGTTTGTCTGACCGACCTTGTAGCTACATGTGCTGAAATTGTCGACTATCAGCTTCCCTATAACAGTGCAGAAGACAGTTACAGTCACCTGGATGCTTTGCTGGGAGTTGATAACAGAGAGGGAAGAAATCAAATCGTCTGTCAATCTGTTAGCGGGATGTACTCCATCCGTAAGGATAATTGGAAACTGATCATGGGCAAGGGGTCAGGCGGATGGACCTATGAAGGAAAACCTGGTGAGCCTGAGGGACAATTGTATGATTTAAGTATTGATATCGGTGAAAAGAATAATCTGTATACAGAATACCCGGAAAAAGTAAAAGAGCTTACCGCGATGCTGAAGATGTATCAGGATGAAAGAAGATCCAGATAGTCAGGGATCTTCGACCGTTCACCTGTTTTCTCTTCGTCTTTTCTTCCGGTAATGCTTTTTATATTTTTTACCGTCAGTATCATATTTATATGCCCCTTTATATTGAATATCATTGATAGATTTTACTTTAACCTTATACGTGGATGTTCTGTACTGGGACCTGTGGGGCTTGGATCCTGGCTTTGATGATTTACAACCAGTGGTCAAAGGGCAGCATGTGACCAGGATCAAAAGAAATACAAAAATTCCAGAAATAACTTTATTGCACAAACCTCCCATCAGAACGACTCGTTATAATTCCTCTCTATCCTGCCTAACAGATCATGCCATCATAATATCCCGGTTTTGAATATATCAGATGTTGGGACTCACCCAATGGTGCCAGTCTTTTCTCCAGGTCATAACCCAATTGGCTGGATTGACTTCCTACAGTATAATTACTGGCAATCTCAATATTTTGTTTCAATGGATCCATGCCCGTCATACTTATAACAGCCGTATGCACGCCCTGTTTTTCCCAGGCATATTCAAGCAATTCTTTGGGGCCGGCGTAGTCATTTACAATGTCCCGCATAACTTTCATGGCGATGGTTCCGAGATTCTTCTTTCTTGCAGCAGGTAGTGCCACATCTATAAAATTACCATAGTTTGTAGGGTTCATGGCAAGTAAAGTAACATCGAAATCCAGTTGCTCTATCAACTCCTTTGAACGCTCTGCACTGTCCATACTCGAGAAACCTATGTGTCGCACCATTTTTTCAGCTTTGAACTGTTCCAGGAGTTTGTAATTGCCTTCTGCTATGTCGGATAGTTTATCATCGTCAGTAATGGCATGGATCAGGAGAATATCGACGTAATCTGTTTTCAGTCTTTTTAAGCTTTCTTCAAACTCTTTTTTTGCCTTCTCAGGATCCCGCTCATGGATCTTCGTTAAAAGAATTATTTTATCTCTGTGCGGAGGAAGAATTTCACTAAACCGGGATTCACTGGGCTTTTCGGTATCCGCTCCGTAACTTGTGGCTGTATCGAAATAGTTAATACCTGATTTTAAGGCAAGTTCCATATGTGGCTCCCATTCCCCATCCGGCATCTTCATGAATTGTGAACCTCCTCCGTAGCCGAGGATCCCAATGTTATCACCGGTCTTCCCAAATTCCCTGGTGGGGATAAGGCCGGATAATGCCTGTTGTTCATTTGTGATATCAGTATCATCCGTCTTTGACTTATCTGGGCTGCATGAACCGATAAAAGTACTGCCTGCAGCAAGAGTGCCTGCTGCCAGGGAACTTTTTTGAATAAATATTCTGCGGGAAATGGAATCCTTTTTCATGTGGTATTATTTTTTAAAACTTTATTTAATTGTTTTTAATATCGCTTTCTGTTATAATTCTTCAATTGAAATGAAATATATCATCCCTTAGATTAACTCAAATATATTCTTAAATGCAGAAAGCTTAAAAACTCTATTTTATCCGTCAATCAAAATAACAGTTAATTAAATTTATTAAAAATATAAGTAAATCAGTAGTTATTCAGGGCTTTATTAAGGGATCACAAGTGAGATCTATTCCTTTTCATAGAAAATACCCTCTGTAATTTAAATATATGGATAGCATAATACATGTTTTTTTTTATCTTTGGAGACCTTATTTTTTGATTTATTTTTATAAAAACAATTCATATGAGTTTTTCGACACTTGACTACATAGTATTTTTCCTATATGTAATATTTATTGTTTCCCTGGGATTATGGATCTCAAGGACAAAGAAGGGAGAACAAAAAACCTCACAGGATTATTTTCTTGCCAGCCGTTCGCTTACCTGGTGGGCAATTGGGGCCTCTTTGATCGCTGCCAATATCTCCGCAGAACATTTTATTGCCATGTCCGGATCAGGCTATCGAATTGGTCTCGGTATAGCAGCCTATGAATGGATTGCGGCTATTACATTGATCGTGGTGGGGAAATATTTCATTCCGATCTTTCTTGAGAAAAAGATATATACCATGCCTCAATTTCTGGAAGATCGATTTAACAAGGGTGTGAGTACAGCATTTGCCGTTTTCTGGTTGCTGGTATATGTATTCGTTAACCTTACTTCTGTAACCTGGCTGGGTGCACTTGCACTTAAAGAGATCATGGGGGTACCCCTCTGGTGGGGTATCATTGGATTGGCCGCCTTTTCCGGCTTATATTCTATATATGGAGGTTTGAAAGCCGTTGCATGGACTGATGTGGTGCAGGTTATTTTTCTAGTTGGCGGTGGTTTAATTACCACATTCCTGGCCCTTGATGCAGTTTCAGGGGGTGAAGGAATATGGAAAGGATTTACTGTGATCTATGAAAAAGCTTTGGATCATTTCCAGATGATCGTCCCGGAAGGAACTATAGTGCCTGATGGAAAGGGAGGCACTGAAGATGCTTATTTAAGCCTCCCCGGATTGGCAGTGATATTCGGAGCAATGTGGCTTACCAACCTTGGCTATTGGGGCTTTAATCAATATATA
>CBDUCT010000452.1:0-3094 GCA_965365715.1 uncultured Cyclobacteriaceae bacterium
CTTTTATTGTCTGCAAACCGAACAACAGGTACGAGAAGCCCTTCATCTACTGCCACAGCGACACCTATATGAATATGATGGTTGAACCTTATCTTATCCCCCAACCAGGATGCGTTTACCTTTGGATGCTTTCGTAATGAAGCAGCAGCAGCCTTTAAAACAAGATCATTAAAAGATATTTTAACCGGAGCAACCTCATTCATGCTTTTCCTTGCTTCAATGGCCTTATCCATATTTATCTCCATCGTGAGATAAAAATGAGGGGCGGTGAACTTGCTCTCTGCTAAACGCCTGGCAATAGTTTTACGCATCTGAGAGACATTTATTTCCTCATAGGATTCTTCTCCAACGATCTCTGGCAATTGAACAGGCGCTGATTTCTCACCTGCATCAGGAGGACTCGTTGATACGGGCTCTTCTGCTGTAGGTGTATATGCCTCAACATCCCTTTTAATAATTCTTCCGAAATCACCTGATCCATTGATTTTACTTAAATCATAGCCCAGTTCCTTAGCGAGCTTTTTGGCAAGGGGTGATGCTTTGATCTTTCCATCGGGCCTGGTTTCCTTTCCTGAATCCTTCCTGGCTTCTGGTTTTTCTGCATCTGACACCTTTTGTGAGCTTTCAGCTGCTTGAGGTACAGGTTCTGCGGCTGAAGTATCTGATTCAGAAGCTGTTGTTTTTGCCTTTCGGGATTCAGCCTCTATGAGCTTCTGATAGTCTGCATCCTTTTCACCTATGACCGCGATAATCCCATCAATAGCAACTGATTCTCCTTCCTTAACACCAATATATAACAAAGTTCCATCCTCATAAGCTTCAAGTTCCATGGTGGCTTTATCAGTTTCGACTTCAGCAAGAATATCTCCGGATTTTACCGGATCACCTACCTTTTTATGCCATGCAGCGATGGTCCCTTCATTCATTGTATCACTCATCTTAGGCATGGTAATAAGAGATGCATTAATTTCCGAGGAATCAAAATCAGGAACATACTCAGGTTCTGGCACCTCTTCCTCGGCAATTTCAGGTTCTTTTTTGGACTTAGGTTTAGTGGGTTCAGATTTCAATTCAGCTAAAAGGTCATCAATATTCTCACCCTTCTCTCCTATTACTGCCAATACTCCATCAACAGGTACGGATTGTTTATCCTCAACACCAATATACAATAATACCCCATCATCATAAGCCTCTAGCTCCATGGTTGCTTTGTCGGTCTCAACTTCAGCCAGGACATCCCCTGACTTTACCTCATCTCCAACTTTCTTTAACCAGGAAGCGATCACACCTTCCTCCATGGTGTCGCTCATCCGGGGCATACGTATAACTTCAGCCATATTTTTTTTGATTTAAGAAGGCAAAAATATATTTAATTATTCCGTTATTCAAATATACTATGGGAATTATCTAATGGGAGAATAATTTAATTTATTTCTAAAATCCAAAATCGCCAATTAGTATCGACCATTGATGTGGATCGTTTTCATTATCTATGGCATAAACATATCTGAAACCTATATTGAATAATGACAGGAATCTCATCAGATTAAAATCAAAGGATACCTCAACTCCTACTGACCGATAATAATTAATTTGCTGAGGGATGCCTTCAGCCGGCCTTTCATAGATATATCCCCTGCCCACATCAAAAAAGAAATTGGTATATATCCTTTGTATATTTAACAGGGACCATATAGGAAGGTCCGGATAAATCACCGGGAATGCATAATTAAACGAATTATTTAAATAATTATCAAAGATCCTGTAAGGATATCCCCTTGTCCAGAAGATAGGGCTACTGAAAAGATATATATCACTATTGGTTCTATCATAATTTTGCCATTGGTATCCTATCCTGTAATTAAACGAATGGTGCTTAAATAAACCGGGGAAAAACAGGCGCATTTGAGCGGCGAACATCTCGCCCTCATAATCGCTGGCCTCCCATGGAGTATGTTCATATTGGAGATAGAAAAACTGGCCGAATTTTCCATACAGGTCACGTTTGCTCGTCCTCAACATTCGTCTGTAAGAGAAATAGTATTCATTGGATAATAAAGATCCATTTCCCAGCATATCCGGATATCTCAGTGATTCAAAAGACATGTAGTCTTTTACATAACTGTAGTTGTAATTGAAACCCATGCGAAGGTCCTGTATATATTTGGATCGGGTTAACTTAAAGGGTAGCTCGGTTCCAAGCAGAAATCCCCTTTCATTCCATGTAACCCGGGAAAGGGTGTCTCCTACAATATTACCACCATCATCGCGGACAGGAAATCGTTCTGTCACTGCCCGATCGCCGATGTAACCCTGAGCATTCAATACCGGATAAATACCCTGATAACTGAAATTACCTATCCACCGACCGGTTTCTTCATTTGCGTTAAATTGATAACCGAGATTAAGTAAGGAGGTGCTCATTATATCTCTTGAGCTTATACCAACAAATAAGTCCAGATTGGTTGACTCAAGAATTGGGCCCCAACTATAAGGATTAAGAACCTTAGCTCCGAGGTGATATCTCTTTACTGGATAAGATTCATCCTTAACACTATCGATAATGTTTATATTACCTTCCTGAGCAGCAATAGGTTTAAAATAATTTTCGGGTTCAGGAATTATCTGATCAACAGGTATCCAGGATAAAGTATCGAAATCTATTTCAACGACATCATGCCCGTCTTTCGTAAAATTGTTATACAGTATCTTTTCCCCATTGCTGGAAACAACAGCATTATAAGATCCAAATTTTCCGGAAGTTACGCGGTATCGCTTTCTTGTATTAATGTTTATTACATATACATTATCAAGGCCATCCAGTGGAGAGTTATAAAATACATAATTCTTAAACATGACCGGATTCCCGAGATTCTCATAGTCTAATTCCCAGAGATCCTCTTCAGCAGAGCTCTCCAGATCATAGATCCAGAGGGTCTTACCTGCTTTCGATTGCTTTACTGCTACAATTTTTTTGCCATCATCAGACCAGCGGGGATTCTGAAAAAAATAATTTTGAGGATTGGGGATCTCTCCAATCACATTTCCTGTACCTGTATCTATTATTACAATTTTATATTTTGAGTCATGTGTC
>CBDUCT010000453.1:0-3078 GCA_965365715.1 uncultured Cyclobacteriaceae bacterium
GGAAAATGGGATTATCGGCGATGTGGGCATCTATGTTTCAAAAATCGAAGGAGAGCTTGTTTATCTGAACATAGACCTTAAGGAACGTCCAAGAATTACCAGGATCAATTTTGAAGGTATCACCAAATCCCAGCAAACAGAACTTAACGACCAGATCAAACTAATTCGGGGACGTGTCTTAACGGATGTATTACTTAAGAATACCGAGCTTTCCATAAAGAAATACTTTATTGAAAAAGGATACCTGAATACTGAGGTTAATACCATTCAAAAAGTTGATACCCTTGTATCAAACGGAGTACAGATCTTTCTGAATATTGATAAAAAATATAAAGTCCGTATTAATAAGATCAATATATATGGAAACTCTGATATTGCCGATTCCAAGGTGAAAAGCAAAATGAAAAAAACCAATGAGCATATACGGTTCTGGCTTTTCAAAGACCTTACTAAATCGATAGCAAACCTGAATGGAAAAAAATTCAAGAATTTCTTTACCAAAACAAAACCTGTATCCACTACGGAAATCAAGGAGTATCTGAACGATCAGGTGAAATTAAACTTCTTTAAAGGCCAGAAATTCCTGAGTGAGGAATATTTGAATGACAAAAAGAGCATGATCACCTATTTCAATTCTAAAGGATACAGGGATGCCCGAATTATCACTGATTCGGTTTACAATATTGGAAATAATAAGATCAACATTGACATTGCCATTGAGGAAGGCATGAAATATTATTTCAGGGACATCATCTGGACCGGGAATTTCATATATGAAGATGAGATCCTCGACAGGATACTGGGTGTTAAAAAAGGGGATATATACGACATGGAGCTTATCCAGAAGAAGTTGACCTTTAATCCTAACGGAACAGATCTTGGCGCCCTATATCTTGACAATGGTTATCTGGCGTATAGTTGTGTCCCTGTTGAAACTGAAATTATAGGTGATTCAATTGATGTTGAAATGCGAATTACGGAAGGACGACAATTTGATATAAACAAGATTGTTATCAAAGGGAATGAAAGGACCAATGATCACGTAATTCTCAGAGAGATCAGGACACTTCCAGGACAGAAATTCAGCCGTGCAGCCCTAATCCGAACTCAGCGTGAGTTATCCCAGTTAGGATATTTTGACCCGGAAACTATTGGTATAAACCCAATTCCGAATTTTCAGGATGGTACCGTGGATATAGAATATTCACTGACAGAAAGACCAAGTGACCAGATAGAATTATCCGGGGGTTGGGGTGGTTTTTACGGATTCGTAGGTACCCTGGGACTAGTCTTCAATAATTTCTCCTTAAGAAATTTGACTAAACCCAAGAAATGGCATCCTCTGCCTGTAGGAGACGGTCAGAGGCTTTCACTTCGGGTTCAGGCAAATGGAAAAGCATTCCAGAGTTATTCTTTCTCATTTACCGAACCATGGCTGGGAGGTAAAAAGCCAAATGCTTTTACCATCTCACTTCAAAGATCTTCTCAGAGGACCAATGCTTTTGCATCAGTGGAATCCCAGGGATGGTTGAAACTAAGTGGTGTAACATTCAGCCTTGCAAGAAGGATACGATGGCCGGATGATTATTTTACTTTAAGTAATGCGATCAATTATTATATATATGATCTGAACAATTATGGATACCGGCTAGGATTTTCAACCGGGGTAGCCAACAACATTACATTTAATACCACCATCGCACGAAATAGTGTCGATCAGCCCATGTATCCAAGATATGGATCCAATATTTCTTTAAGTGTCAGCTTAACGCCACCCTATTCATTATGGAATGATGTTGACTATGAAACAGCGGATAATGCCACCAAATATAAGTGGATTGAATACCATAAATGGATGTTCGACGCAAGCTTTTTTCAAAAATTGGCAGGAAATTTGGTAGCTAATGCTAGAGTGCATGTTGGTTATATAGGTAGCTATGGTGCACCAATAGGTCCATTTGAGAGATTCGTAATGGGTGGAAGCGGATTGGCAGGACAGGATTTCTTACTCGGAACAGACATTATCGCATTACGCGGTTATGAAGATAGACAAGTTACTCCGAGAGATCCGGTTACCGGGATTGAAGGAGGAACTGCTTATAATAAATTGGTCTTTGAATTGAGATATCCGGTATCCTTAAATCCATCTGCTACTATTTATGTGCTGACCTTTGCAGAAGGCGGAGGCAACTGGATTCATGGATATCAGTTTAATCCATTTAACACATACCGCTCTGCCGGTATAGGTGCCAGGATATTTATGCCTGCGTTTGGATTACTGGGTATCGATTGGGCATATGGCTTTGACAGGTTACCCGGACAACCAGGTGTCAGTGGATCACAATTCCACTTCACAATAGGACAGCAGTTTAGATAAACATAGTATTATGAAACGCATAATTCTTAGTTGCTTTTTCGTTTTCTTTGCACTGAGCACAGTTTTTGCACAGAAATGGGGTTATGTAGACACGGAATATATTCTCAGCAAAATTCCGGAATATAAGGAAGCACAAGATGAAATTAATACATTATCTTTGAGCTGGGATCAGGAAATCCAGTCAATGTACAGGGAAATTGAAGCCCTGTATGATAAACTTCAAGCCGAAGAAGTATTGCTGACCATAGAAATGAAGGAAGAAAGGCTGGCCGAGATCCAATTAAAAGAAGAGGAAGTAAAAGCTTATCATAAGAAAGTATTTGGATATGAGGGCTTATTTTTTTTAAAGAAGAAAGAACTTATTAAACCGGTGCAGGATAAGGTTTTTGATGCCGTTGAGAAAGTCGCTAAAGATAATCGGCTCCAAATGGTATTTGATAAATCCGGCGAACTGGTATTAATATATACAGATCCAATTCATGATTATACCGATTATGTACTGGAAGAATTAGGTTTGGGAGATAAGAATGATGTAATAAAATGAATAAACACTTAAAAAACACAATAATGAAAAAGTTATTTATTGTAATTACTTTGTTTACAGTAATAACAGTAAGCAAGAGTTACGCACAATCTGATTTGAAGATCGGTTACACAAATGTAGATTATGTACTGAATCTACTTCCTGAAGCAAAAGAAAT
>CBDUCT010000454.1:0-3067 GCA_965365715.1 uncultured Cyclobacteriaceae bacterium
GACAGGTTTCATCAGTGATTTGGCACCGTAATTTATGGCACGCTGATAAACTTTATCCACATCCTCAGTAAAAACATAATTTATACTCCGCTCCTGAGGAAGGCCAGGTCGCGTTTTACCTATAATAATTGCTACTTCATAAAGCATCCCTACGACATGAATGATCGACCCGTCGGGTGTCCTCAGAGGTTCCCTGAATTTGACATCAAAGACCTTAGTCAAAAAGTCTACCTGCTTCTCAACACTCTCCACCATCAAATATGGGGTAATGGAGCTGAATCCTTCCGGGGCTATTGATTGGTTTTTATCTGGCATAAGTCTATATATTTATTAAGTCATTCTAAGTGCTCAAAATCATGAAATAAGGGTATTTTGAACCATAATCACACGGTTCTAATATTTTTTTATTATAACCAAGGTAGATCTTAGTTTGGTAGATCTATAGAAACCGGGTAAGTGTCCAAGAATAAATATATCAAAATATTATATGGGTATCAAGATATTTTAAGAATCACAAGAGTATTTCTATCTGAAGAATTCTTGCCGGTTTCAACTTAGCCGGATTCCACCTAGCCGGTTTCAACTTAGCCGGATTCCACCTTAAGGGTTTTAATCTTGCCGGAGTCAGCCTTAACGGAAGTAATAAAGCCGGAGTCAGCCTTTCCGGTTCAACCCTGAGTTGGGGGCCCGGTTGAAATATTCTTGCTCCTTTCTATGGATTGTAAGGCAAGATAGTTGTCTCCAAATTTTCGCAGGTTCTCAATTTCAACATCGTATTGATCGAAATGCCTTTCTTCGTCTTCAACCAGAGATTCAAACAATTTTTTTGATACTGAATCAGCATTCTTAGTACACTCATTTGCCCATAGGTTATAGTCTCTGGCACTTTCTTCTTCCATACTTCTGGCCAGTTCCAGCATTTTGGGGACCTCTCGTATGGTTTTGGTCTCTTCGGCTGCTTTCATAATGACATCTCCACCTAAAAACAATATACGTTCGGCGAGGCGTTCCACATGTATCATTTCTTCAATGGCAGTTCTTTTGAATAAACTTGCAAGCAAATCATAACCAAGATCATCACAATGAATGTGAAAATACATATATTGATGAACCGCGTATAATTCATCTGCAGCTGCCTTATTTAATAATTCTATGCTTTTTTCTTTCATCTGTTTAAAATTTTTTGATTTCTGAATGTTCAAAAAATTTGAAGACATTCAGGAACTCACATAAATTATATTATCTATTTGTAAAAGATTTATCACTTGCCTTTTTTCCAATCGTCTGAGGATGATATATGCAATTTCCCATCGTTTTTATCAAGGATGAAATCAATAATATATTCTTTTGAGCATCCCTGGAAACAAACATCACCAGTGCATTTGAAAATAATAGGGTATGAATAGCCATAGGGTTTCTTGAATTTCACTTTCTTATTATCCTTATCAAGAGGAAAGCCCCATTCAATCTGTATAATGCCTTCTTTACATCCATTCCCGGCTACCACAAAAATGTCATATTTATACTCGCCTGTTCCATCTTCTTTTAAAGACAGGTAACCTGATTTCGCCCCTGTGTACTTTCCGAGGAACATTTCATCCGCCTCATTCGTTACCCGGATCTTTTCTCCATTGATCCAGAAATCCCGGATTTTTTCTTTATCCACGGTATCAATATAACCCGGGAAACTTCCAAATTCTATAATTAAAATTATGTAGACAAACAGCTGTAACATACCACAGAAATATTTCCTCTAATATCAAAATTTTATTCGAACTTGGCATTTAATTTCAACTTTTTTATTGCCCGGAATCATATTAATTCCATTACCAAGGTTTTCAGTATCGAAATAATAAAAAACGGATGTTTTTATCCAGAAATCCAAGATCCTGATCGGGCTGTACTTGAACAGAACATAGGCACGCAGGCCATGACCATTGTAAGTTGCCATATTGTAGGAATACAATACATCATGTTCATACAGATAATGTCGATTTACATATTCATTAGAATTAAAATACGCCAATCTTGCTTTTATCTGAAAGCTGGATTTAGTTAACAATACATCCTGCGATATGCTATATCCAAAAGTTGTGATTTCCTTGCATCCATAGCTGTTGCCCAATACTCTTGTTTGAAAAGTCAGGGATTTACCGGCCTGGAAGGATATCTTTAACTGACTGTTTCTTTTAATGCCTTGAAATGTCTCATAAAGTGGTGCCTTCATGCCTGAATTATTCCGGCATTTTGATTCTACTTTGTATGTCAGGTCCAAAGACAGGTAGGATTTTGGATCAAATCTCAATAAGACAAGGTATTCATTGCCGGTTGATGGAGTCGTCAGGTTATACCTCAGCCATTCTGATCTGAAAATATCGAAATATGCTCTCAGTTCAAGATGAGGTTTCGGCCTGATCTTAATTCCCCAATAGATCCCCATTTCATTATTTAAGTTCGAATATTCTGAAAAAGTCTTACCGTATTTGGTATAAAATCCCGGGTTGTAATATCTGACATGAAGTGTGGTCTCAAAACCAGGCAGGATGTTGGCTATGAGTCCCTGAACAAATCCAATCTTATTCCGCGTAGACATGGCTGCTTCCCCGAATATATTGAGTTTTCCCCTGGAAAGGCGATAGTAGACCCCGCAAACATGATTTATACTGCCGGAAAAATCATATTGATTATAATTTCGGATCTTTTTATAAATGGGATATTTCCAGTAATTAAGAATGAATGAAACACCGACATTCAAATTTCCGGATAGTAATGAAGAGGATGTGTTAAAACTTAGTCAGTTTCTTGAATCCGAGGTTCCCAAATGGGAGATGGTAATTTCCCTGGATCAGCTGCTGGCCGACCTGGAGATGGAAGAGGTGCAGGCAGAACTGGCTGAAAATCAGCATAATACACCTCCAGAGATAAGCTTTACAACAACTCCCACCATGTTGATCATGGTGGACGGAGATCCGCGTTTCGAACAGATTGAGAAGACCAATTATGAGCGGGTGATTAATACACCTTACTTTGTTGTCAAGGATACAAAACATGATAAGTACTATATCAA
>CBDUCT010000455.1:0-3060 GCA_965365715.1 uncultured Cyclobacteriaceae bacterium
ACGCTGTTATTGGAGGCCTTATGATCATTTTTGCATGGATGGACCTGAATAAAAATTTAAAACAGCTCTCCATACCAAAAAATAAATTATGGCTTGGCGGAATATTAAGTGGTTTTTTTGGAGGATTATCCGGTCACCAGGGAGCATTAAGAAGTGCCTTCCTAATAAGCTTTGGATTGACCAAGGAAAGTTTTGTAGCCACTGGAATTGCCATTGCCTTAACGGTTGACCTGGTTCGATTGGGTATCTATACTACGAAATACACGCAGTCAGGTATAGCTGATCATGCATCCATTTTAATTGTTGCCCTGATTGCTGCATTTTCAGGAGCGATCACTGGCAGGATCCTGTTGAAAAAGATCACAATAGAGATCATCAGGACAATCGTGGCTATATTACTTGTTGTAGCTGGTTTAGGCCTGATCACCGGACTGATATAAAGTGATTACATATTCACCCGATGAAAGAAATTTTTAATGCTTTAGTACGATTATTTAAAATCAAAAATTACTTTTAGCATCTGTATGGATGTATTATTAATAATAATCGGCATAATTTTGCTTTTAATTGGGTTTGCGGGATGTATTATTCCCGGGATCCCCGGCCCCCCTATTGCATATATTGGATTACTAATCCAGGTATTCAAAACAGAGAATCCTTTTACGACCAAATTTCTGATCATCTGGGCCTTGATCATGGTGGCAGTATCTGCGTTAGACTATATTGTACCGGTAATAGGAACAAAGAAATTCGGAGGCTCCAAAAGAGGAGTATGGGGGAGTGTGATAGGCCTTTTTGCCGGAATTTTTTTCTTTCCTCCTATTGGACTAATTATAGGTCCTTTCCTCGGAGCTTTTATTGCTGAGCTTACCGGTGGAAAAGAAACCGAAAGTGCTTTAAAAGCTGGTTTCGGCTCCTTCATCGGCTTTTTAACCGGGGTAGCTTTAAAGCTCGTCGTTACAGGATTAATGGCGTATTATTTCTTCGGATCATTTATCTGATCCTGTAGTTAAACCCGCTTAATTGAAAAGAAAAACAGGCAGGCCATTCTGTCGAAGCAAAACCACATTTATGGAGGCAAACTTCCCAAATAGCAGGTTTTTATCCCTGTGAACTGGAAACCTGATCCATTTTATAACAAATACGTCCTTTTTATCCCTCTTCATCAGCTTTGCATAGCTTTTTTAATACCATAAGATATATTCGTATAGTGGCCAGATACATGTGCAAAACTTTTAGTACTCTTCTGATTATATTTTTTACTTGCCTTACAGCCGAAGCGCAGGATAATTCCCCTGTATCACAGGATTTAGAGATAAAGATTGACTCGATAATTGTAATAAAGAACTGGCGAACCAGGGAAGCCATCATCCTGAGTGAACTCGATTTCAGTGAGGGTGATCAGGTCAGAATAGGTGTTATTGATTCCAGTATGATTAAAGTATATAATATCGGGAATTTTGCCCGTGTTGAATATGATATTGATACGCTTGAAAATGATAAAATCCTTATAACTATAACGGCGAAGGATGCTCTCACCATAGTGCCTATCCTTTCCTTCTCAGGCAACAAACAAGACTGGCAACTGGGAATGGGATTTTCAGACCATAATTTCCTGGGGAGGAACATACATCTGAAAATTGATGGCACAATTGGTACCCGGGATAAGAACTTTAGGCTGATATTTAACATCCCGAGACAGTTGATGTATAAAAACATGTCTGTAGGCGGAGGTGCACTTTATGGCAACAGCCGGGATTATATTATTAAGGATGGAGAAAAGGTAGCCGGCATAGGATATCTCAGAAAAGAACTTTTTTTCAGTATATCAAATCCCTGGCATGAGGACTTTAAATACCGGTTTTCTCCTAATATTGGCTGGAAGCTTTTCCAGCATAAAACAGATTCCTCCCTTATAAATGCCGATGTGCCCAATGCCGGAAATTACACCATTAACTATTTGAGCTTATCCACCAGCGAGTCCATAGGATTTATTCAGCATATACAGCATCAGGAGAATGGGTACTCGGTCCATCTTGGATTTGGTGTTGGCATTGGACTCGACATTAACAGTCCATCCTATTTCAGCATAGGCGGAGGTGCATCATACCACAAATTATTCAATAGGGTTGTACAATGGAGCACTTCTTTCAATACTTCATATACTACTTCCGATATGCCATCCCTGATCCATTACCTGGGCGGCGGGCAGGTAAAAGGGATCATCACAGGGGAGATCTATGGTAAAGCAGTATATCACGGTAGTACAGGTGTATATCTTACCTATTTAAACCGGGACTGGTTTGCTATAGAGCAGTCGATTTACGTGAATGTTGGAAATGGCAGCATGGTATATACTGATCTTTTTAAAACCAGGCCCCTGGCCTCAGTAGGGACAGGATTCAAAGCCTGGCTTCCCATGATCCCCTGGCTGGCGGTAAGTGTATATTTCACCTATTCCAAGAACAAATCGAACTGGTTCCAGCTACAGTTCTAAATTTGGCTGGAAATTTATCCGGGAATCACCTACCTTAGATCAAACGTTGGTAATTACGAGCAGATCATTCCGATATTGCCACAGATTTGGCAATGAAAGCGCCAAATAATCTCAAATTGAAAAACTACTGATGATGAAAAGAAGAGTATTTATAAAAAATTCCCTTTTGGCAGGATCGGGTTTGGCATTCACCTATCCTTTCCAAACGGCATTGGGCCATTTAAAATCCACTGATATAGGCATGCAATTATACAGTATGTCTCAGGCTCTTTCCGATGATTTCCCGGGGACACTGGAGATGCTGGCTGAGACCGGATATAAAAATCTTGAATTTGCTGGACCTTATTATTTCAGCCCGAAAGAAGAAATTAAAAATAATATCCTGATCCAGCAGATGGGATTGAAAGGTTATGGTTATTATAGCTATACTCCAAAAGAAATGGGCAAATTTCTGGATGACCTCGGTCTGACTACCATTTCTGCCCATGTATCTATTCAATCCCTGGAATATGATATTGATGAAGTATTAATAGTATTATCAAACACAGAACAACAATACCTCT
>CBDUCT010000456.1:0-3043 GCA_965365715.1 uncultured Cyclobacteriaceae bacterium
GCGGGCCGATATTGTGGTATGCTTCAGCCCATCTTGCGGCTGCCATTACTAACCTTTTCTTTGTTGAAAGTGTATATCCGAACTGGACAGAAAGATATCCTTATTTCTTTGAAAATGTGCCTCAAGTTGTGAATGGCACTATAAAACCGCCGGATGAACCAGGTTTGGGATTGAAGTTTAAAAAAGGATTGTTGGATAGCGGGGATATTAGCATAGAAACGATCGCTGAATTATAATGACGGATGCCGTAATTATAATTAATAGGATAAACCATGTCCGAACGGATATAGTGGATTTTCTGAGTCATAGGGCACATCTTCATACTGATTTTCCACAGCCTGCATGGATGAAGGAATCTCAATGGGCAGCTTTCCGGATGGATTGAATTCACCAAAAATCATCTCAAAGATTATATCATCCTCGATCTCAAATTCCGCAATCATAGCTTTACTGGCATTATCAATTTCAGGCACAACCGGAGGCCGGTCAATGGTTAGGACAGTTACTGTTGGTTTCTTATTGATCAGTTTCAGTATTTCCGTCAGCTCATCCTGAGGAAAATCCAATCTTCCCTGTGGAAATATATTTTCCAGGAATCCGGCCCCTTCAGGTGGTGGTGATGTGGGTGTGGTAAGCTTTTGTATGATAACATCAGCATCTTCAGGAGTTTTCACCACTTTAGCATATTCACTAAGGATCTCTTTATCGATTCCTGCTGAATAAACCTTTATGCCTTTATTTAAAGGAAGTAAATCATTTTCATTTTTCAATAAGACCATCGACTTTCGTTGAGCTTCCTTTCCCTTTTCCTTAAAAGTCTGGTTTTTAAAAACTGATAATTGATTTTCGTCAAGATAAGGATTATCAAATATCCCAAGAATAAATTTACTCTTTAGAATTCTTCTGACAGATACATCGATTCTTGATTCCGGCACTCTACCCTCTTTTACCAATTCAAGTACAAGATCAGTTCGCGAATCCCCTCCGATCATATCACATCCGGCATCAAAAATTTTCTTTACCCTTTCTTTCTCTGATAAATGCTCAACTCCCCAGGCTGCTGCTTCTTTAATAAACATATCAGTTACAATAGCCCAATCAGTACATACAACGCCATCAAAACCCAATGAATCGCGAAGCAATCCGGTAATTATATCCTTATTGAATGCAAATCCCACATCTTCGCTGGTCTGTCCTTTCGGAATGCCATAATACGGCATGATCATTGCCGTACCGGCTGGAAAAGCACCTTCAGTAAAAGGAATTAAATGATAATCAAAATTATTTCCCGGATAAACCTGGCCGGGACCAGAAGCAAAATGTGCGTCCCATCCATCTTCCTGGGGCCCTCCCCCGGAAAAATGTTTGGTCATACAGGCTACGCTGTTACTGGTAAGACTGTCTCCCTGGAATCCAAGCACATACGCACCGGTAAGTTTAGCACTCAGGCAGGCATCCTCTCCAAAGGTACCATTAACCCGGGCCCATCGTGGTTCTGTAGCAAGATCAGCCATGGGATGAAGCGCAACCCTGATGCCGACAGCCAGATATTCCTGGCGTGCAATATCTGCAAATTCATGCACCAAAGCAGAATCCCTGGTAGCGGCCAAACCTAGAGGAGAAGGCCACCTTGAAAAGAAACGCGTGGATATGGATGTGCCAATATTCATTCCCTTTCCATGCCTTGGATCAGATCCTACAGTAATGGGTATTCCCAACCGGGTCCTTTCGGCCATTTTTTGCAGTTCGTTATTCCATTTGATCATGGCTTCCGCACTGGGCGCTTCAAGAATGTTAAAATGATTCATTAGTTTCCTGGCGATCTGTGATGAGGGACTTTCCAGCACCAGGGAAAACGGATTTGTAAAGGTAGGGATTTCACTGGTGGAGCCATCCTCATCCATAACCATCATTTGGAAAAAAAGCATTCCCGCTTTTTCCTCTATATTCATCCGTGATATAAGATCCTCCACCCTGGCATCGACTGTTTGCCCTGAATCTTCGTAAATATCGAGTTTGCCATTTTTATTCAGATCCCTGAAGGTATGACCTTCAACCGTAATAACCGGGGCCTCCGGACCTAATAAGGCCATATTCTCAGATGATGCTTTCTTCCATTTGACATAAAAGAAAAGATAAGCAACAGCTAGAAATAATATAATACCCGCTAATATGTACAGCAGGATCTTAAAAAACTTTTTCATTGTAGTTACACTTTCGATCGGTCAAAAAATACTTGATGCAAAGTTATGGAATTTTATTAACTGGAAATGAGATCTGCCATAGTAAAAATTTTGATTTTAAGAAGATCAATTAAGCGAATAAACTTCGAAATATGCCTGTAGGATCCTAATCAGAAACATTCAGCTTTCCCGGATACTATCTGACAAAAGCTGTCTATAAGGTGGTTTTGTTCCAGTTTATTCTTTATCTAATCCTGATATTCAACCAGCAGAATATCATAGGCGTCAAGTTTGGGAAGGTTTACTTCCACACGGTTACCTTCATTTGAGAATTCAATCTTTTTCTTATCCTTCAAACTGGTAATCGATTTGACTTGTTTTTGAGGTTTGAAATTTAAGCTGACATCGCTTATGGGAACCGGTTTATAAAAACCATTTCCTAATTGACCGGTATGGTTTAAAAGTCCGTACCATTCAAAATCCTGTATGACTCCCAACTGTCGAGATACTTCCACCATGGGAGAGGCATTGAGTAATATTTCTGGTTTATGATCTAGTAATGAAGTTAGTGCTGATAAGACTAAAGCTGTATGACCGTAATGACGTTTATGATGATATACACTACCTATCCTGAACGTTATAAAAGCTGTTTGCCCTTGACCAAATTGCTGATGGATCAATCCCGGGATATTTGTCACCTCTGTATAATAACATTTCTCAGGCGGGCCTATCATGGCAGGCGGGATAAAACCGAGGTATCTTGTTTCTTCTGTTTTTTGTTCGCAAAGCATCCCTTCCTCCCAGGCTTAAACAAGATCCAGGTACTGAAAGGATTGATTTTCTAACCTTTCGTTATCTTT
>CBDUCT010000457.1:0-3003 GCA_965365715.1 uncultured Cyclobacteriaceae bacterium
AACCGGGGACGGGACCGGACGCAGCAAGCGCGACCTCATGAAAGCCATCGAGAAATTGCGCTGATCCATGACCGATCGATCTCAACGCACCGCCCCCGTCCTCCTCGCGCCGGCCCGGCGGCGTCGCCGCGGTCTGCATGTCCGCCTGCTGCCGGCCTTGATCAGTCTATTGAATTTGACAATCATCCTCTCGAGGCCCTGAACTGGGGCTTGACACATCAATATGTTTCGTATGACTGGCAGTATATCAAGCGATTCGAAGGATTCCGCCCGGTCAGTCCATAGAATTAAATACCACCCTATTGGATAACTCTTTGTCTCACAAGCAGATATTAATACCCGGGAATGGGAATTATGAATCATATGGTATATATTAATGATAATTTTAATGGAAAATTAAAAACCTGAAATATGAAGTTTTTTAAACCTTTAATGATTCTTTATCTGGCACTAATCTTAAGTAATTGTAATTTTTCTAAGCAACAGGAGTCAAGTGAGGAATTGCCAAATATCGTTATAATTTATCTGGATGACCTGGGTTATGGCGACGTGGGAGCATATGGCTCTGTTGACTTAAACACACCCAACATTGATAAACTGGCCAATGGTGGGGTCAGATTCACGGATGGATATGCTTCGTCCGCGACGTGTTCCCCCAGCAGATATGCCTTATTGACCGGCACCTATCCCTGGAGAAACGAAAGGGCCAAAATTCTCTCCGGAACAGCTCCACTGTTGATAGATACGGCCCAGATGACCATTCCGAAGATGTTAAAAGCCAGGGGGTATCGTACCGGGATTGTCGGGAAGTGGCATTTAGGTCTTGGCGATGGAAATGTTGACTGGAATCAGCGGGTATCACCCGGACCAAACGAGGTTGGGTTTGACTATTCATACATCATGGCGGCAACACAGGATAGGGTACCTACTGTTTATATTGAGAATGGGTATGTTGAAGGCAGGGATCCGGAAGACCCGATATTGGTGAATTATGAGGAAAATTTCCCCGGGGAACCTACCGGAAAGGATAATCCGGAGTTGTTAAAAATGAAATGGCACCACGGGCACAACAGCAGCATCGTTAACGGTATCCCCAGGATAGGTTATATGAAAGGTGGAGAAAAGGCAAAATGGGTGGATGAGGACATGGCGGATGTGTTTCTCGATAAGGCCAGGGAATATATTCTGAATCATAAAGAGAGTCCATTCTTCTTATATTATACCTTACAGCAACCACATGTGCCTCGAACCCCACATGAACGTTTTATCGGTCGTTCCGGCATGGGACCACGGGGAGATGTAATTGTGGAGGCCGACTGGTGTATTGGCGAACTGGTTAATACACTTGAAGAACAGGGATTGCTGGAGAATACCCTGATCATTCTATCCAGCGATAACGGGCCTGTCCTTAATGATGGGTATTATGATGATGCGGTGGAGAAATTAGGGGATCATAAGCCCTGGGGACCCTTAAGGGGCGGTAAATACAGCTTATTTGAAGCAGGAACTAGAGTGCCTTTTATTACGTATTGGAAAGATAATGTAGAACCAAATACCTCAAATGCACTGATATCACAGATCGATATTTTTGGATCAATAGCTCAACTTGTCGGAAGTCAGGAGAGGGCGCAGGATAGCGAACAATTGCTGGATGTATTTTTAGGGAAAAGTCAACAAGGCAGGGAAGACCTCATCCTGGAAGCTACTTCCAGGACTGCCTTGAGAAAAGGAAATTGGGTGATGATCCCTCCATACGATGGGCCGGCTGTTTCTACCCAGGTGAATATCGAACTGGGAAACTTTGAAAAATATCAATTGTATAATCTTCAAGATGATATAGGAGAACAGAACAATCTTGCGGAATCTGATCCTGATAAACTTAAAGAAATGATCGAATTGTATCGGGAGATCAGAGGTGTTGGTTCTGACAGGATAGAGCAACTGGAACTAAAATAATTTTAATGAATTTGTTTATCCTAAAGTTATAATCTGTAAGGGATACTAGTCTTTTTCTCGATATGGATTAATTCCGACTACCCGAATAATTTTTATGCTATTATATTGAGATTTATCAGTAAATTGTATATTCTAATTTTCCCCCTACTTCAGTTTCTAAGTACCTCAAATAATAAAAAAATATAAATCACTCCGGCTGAACTTAAAAATTCAGTATGATGTTATCTATATATAGCATTATAGAATAATTATGGGATTCTAAAATGGATTCAACGAATTTCCTCAATAACAATAATAAATAATATAACATCATGAAAAAGCTATTATTCATCTTGACATTCCTATTAATTGCAGGATCCCTCTTAGGGCAAACTCTGCAAAAAGGAAACCTCGTTGGTGTTCATGTAATTACTATTGAACTGAAAAAAGGAATTACAATGAGTGAATTCCAGAAGTTTCATGTAAACAAGCTTATACCTGAATACGAAAAAAATTATCCCGGCTGGCAATTATTCCTTGCACAAGGCCTTAGAGGTGAAAATCAGAATAAATATGGATGGATAATCATAGTGGAGTCGGAAGAAGTCCGTGACAAATATTACAATGATGACGGTTCAATAACAGAGTTTGGACAACAGGCCGCAGATAAAATGAAGCCAATACTCCAGGAAGCTGAAGAATTTGGCAAGCTTCACCGATCTTATACAGATTGGCTCATATTATAGAATCCCTGGAAGGTGTTGTTAAATCAACTTCCCTTCTTCACCGGATATTATTACTTTTTCTATCGATATATTTCCTTCTTTCATCTTAACGGATACTTGTTCTCCTTTTAACTGAACCGTCCCAAATCCGGAATTTGTAGATATAAAACAGGTAAAATCACCGATTTTTGAATCTATGTAGAGCGTTTTATCTACAGCATCATATCTAAGGCCTGTCAAACCCTGTATCAACCCATAACTGGCAAGGGCTCTTGCATACCAGCTGCCGCATTCATATTCATTAAAAGGATTTCTTACCTGGCCGTCATACCTGTCCCGGCAG
>CBDUCT010000458.1:0-3001 GCA_965365715.1 uncultured Cyclobacteriaceae bacterium
AATATTATCCCTATGAGTGGAATTCCATGTTTTCTCATTTCCTTTTTTCAATCAGTAAATTAATAGTTTCTTTAATCCTGAAATTAAAAAAATAAATGCATTGATTAAATATATTGACAGGTATTGTGAAATGCAGATTAAAAATTATTGTGTTACTGCCGGATATTCAAACTATAATATCTTTTTAAAGCTATTTCCCAGCCTATTTCGAATAAAATTGAACTACACTTTATCCTGATACTTAAAATTATCCGGCAATTTTATGGAGCTTTTCCACCATTTGAGAACAGCGCTTTCGTCAATCCGAGAAAAATCAGGTTGATCCCAGATAAAGGCTCTTTCCATTTGTTCACCCAGTGCCAGAAGTCTTCTTCCTGATATAATTTGCTTATCACTCCAGTGAAATAATGCTTCTTCAAGTGTATCATTGGTATGAAAAGAAGAGATCAGATCTTTTACATTATTATATCCTTTGAAAACTCCTGAACCTGTAAAGGGTTGAACCACCATGCCTGCATCTCCAATAAGACACATTTTATCCTTATAATAGGAATCAAGGTCTAAAGTATAAATTACCTGGATATAACTGTCATTAGTTCTATTAACTATTTCAGCATAGTAATCAGGGGTATTTTTTGAAATAAAAGCCTTTAGATTCTCTTCATTTTGCTTTTTCAACTTACCAGGGGGAAGGGTTCCCGTCCATTGCCTGCCGGTTTCATCCTTCATCAGATTGGACAGGGCTTTTTCCTCAACTGAGATGTATGCAGCCCAGTTGAATACCCGGTTTCCTTCCTTTGTGGAACCATCCGGACCGGGTATAAAATAAACTACATTATGTCCTGGTTGACCGGAATAAGATAATCTTAAGATCTCATTTCTAAGGGGACTAACACCTGTCATTTCACTTTCAGGCAATAAACCTCTCCATAATACATATCCCCGGTATTTCAGCTTTTTGTCAGGAAACAACAGGTGACGTCCGAGAGAATTGTATCCATCTGCAAAAATAACCAGGTCAAATGTCCGGGATGGAATCTGATCGAAAGATAGCTCGACCAATCCATCATCAGTTGTTTTAGCCCCGGTAACTTTGATGCCTTTCTGGTAATTCTGATCTGACACCTTTTTTCTTAAATGATTCCACAATTCATTCCACTGAAAAACGTCGAAATTCATATCAATTGCACCGGCTCTTTTACCATATGGTTCAGCAGCCGGGTGTTTTCCAATAAAGGGTAGTTTGTCGATTCTGAAAGAAGAAAAATCAGCACCTGTCATCCCTGCACTATGGATTTCATGCATCAAGGAAGGAATAGTCCCTATTCCCCCACCCCTTCCCACCAGGGCCTTTTTTGATCTTTCATAGACCATTACATCGTGGCCTTCATTAGCAAGAAGAATAGCTGCAGAACAGCCAGCGATAGATCCTCCGACTATACCTATGTTCATATTTTTCAGTGTTTTTAATTAGTTCTTGTATTTCCTGTTCCTTCAGCTGTCGAGTCTCACGATTAATTAAGAGAGCCTTCCCAAAACATTCCAGACTAATTTGAAAATGACATTAAAGTCCAATGTATGGAAAAGAAGGCAAAATTAAAAACAGGTTATTTTGGATATAGGTTAAATTCTCAGTTCTTATTAATGAAAAAGTATCTGATCCGGCAGGAATATCCATTACTGCGCTCATCTTTCAATTGAGACGTTCGTAATTCCATTATATGTTCTTCATCCGGCAAGTCTGCGGATAAGGTATGATACCAGGGGAGATGAAGGTGCATACTCCATTGGGTGAATAGGTTAAGATGCTGCCAATCTCCATCATCAATTCGGTATTCGATAATCCCGGCATCGGGACCTGCTGCAACCGCTATGCCAATCGCTTTGGCTTTGAATTTGAATATTAGCAAACTCCCGGGTTGGTTGCTAACCAGCATCGGGACATTATGGTAATTTGACCGTACCCCGGCCTTATCCTCAGGTGTCCATGAAGGATCCAAATGCCAACCATTTACTATTTCAGATTTAGTTATATCAATCAGATTACCTTTATCATAGCAATGATCATCCAGTTTCTCCGGCAAGATGAAATTAGTGAACACAGCATCCTCATTCACTTCATCCCAAAAGGCAGTCTTCAGAAATGTGATCATTGATCTTGCATAAATACCTTGCCCGAAAGGGGATGGGTGCAGGTCTCTGAAATCATCCTCCCAGTTAAATTCCCCTTTTCTTATCCGTTCCGTAACCTCCAAAGCTAAGTTGATAGAGGATATATTATAATGCCGGGCTACTTTTTCATGATTTTTTATAACCGATGGAGTAAGTCCCTTCTCATAATCCTTGATCTTATCCGGATCAACAAAATACATCATAATTATATTCATACCTGGATTTGAATAACGCAGGTGCCGGACAATCCCTTCCATGGCCCGGATCTGCTCTGTGGATGATCGTGCATTCGAAGCGTCGTTTACCGCGGCTTCTTCAAATAATAGATCTACCCGGCCTTTTGATAAAACATCCCTTTCAAGTCGGAAAGCAGCAGGGGTACTGCCCATGGATGGGATGCCTGCGTTTATGAATTCGAATTGAGTATTAGGGAAACGCCTGACCAGGTAAGCACATATACTATCCCTCCAGCCGGGATTATATGTTATGGATCCACCAAGGAAGACAACACGGCCAAAGTTCTCCTTTTCAAATCTTATTTGACAGTTCAGAAGACTGGATCGAATATTATGATGATAAGTTCCTGGCGTGGCAATAGTATCTTGTGCGGACAATCTACCCGATCCGGTAACGAATATGATAATAAATGATAATATCGATAATGCAGTTCTCAAATAATTATACTTTAAATCATATTATTGCCCTTATCAGATGATTCAGGTGTATTATCTAAAATCATCAAATGAAGAGGTATACGTTTCTCCGGCATCTGGCGTTGTCGAAATCAATCTATTGTTATATCTTAAGTTTAAATTATTCCCGATTAAGG
>CBDUCT010000459.1:0-2976 GCA_965365715.1 uncultured Cyclobacteriaceae bacterium
GGAGATGACAGAAGTATACATTTCAGCAGCTGGTATAATGGTCAGGGTGCCAGGACTGCCCGTCCGATATGGGAGAATTTCATGAGGACTGTCTATGAAGATGAAGAATTGGGCATTGAAAAAGGTTATTTTAAACAACCTAAAAGGAAATTATCCATAGAAATTGATTGTGATGAATACCGTACAATGAGTACAGAGGAATCGGATACATTACAGATCGATAACAATACTATTGATGTCAGCGAAGACGATATTTTCTAAGAGAAGGAAAATAGATGGAAAAATCACTATTTTCTCCTGATGATGTAAAAAAACTACCCCATAAGCCCGGAATATATAAATTCTATTCTGAGGAATTGAAGATCTTGTATGTTGGCAAGGCAAAAGACCTCCGAAAAAGAGTATCATCCTATTTTCATGGAAATGTATTTAAAGGTAAGAAAACACAAAGGCTGATCAATGAAACTAGGCAAATCGAGATCATTATTGTCAATTCAGAATTCGATGCCTTCCTGCTGGAAAATACATTGATCAAAGAACATCAGCCAAAATATAATATCCTTCTTAAAGACGATAAAACCTTTCCCTTTATCCTGGTAACCCGGGAAAGATTTCCCAGGGTTGTTTCTACCAGAAATATGGATGTTACCAAAGGACAATATTTTGGCCCCTTTGCCAGTGTTCGAGCTATGAACAATGTGCTGGACCTGATACGTAATCTGTATTATGTAAGAACGTGCAAATACCTTCTTACAGAAAACAATATCTCCAAAGGAAAATATAAGGTTTGCCTGGAATATCATATCGGAAAATGCAAAGCACCCTGTATTGGATTGCAGTCAGAAGATGAATATAACCAAGAAATGAGATTTGTACTGGATATATTAAAAGGAAATCTTAAACCTGTAAGGGACTATTTCAAAGATCAGATGAAAAACTTTTCGGAGAGTTTGGAATTTGAAAAAGCCGAGGAGGCAAAGCAGAGATTACTTCTTCTGGATAAATTTCAGTCACGATCACTTGTAGTAAATCCGAATATTACCAATGTGGATATATTCAGCATCGTTTCAGATGAAGAGCGGGCTTATATCAATTATTTAAAGATCTACAATGGTGCGATTAACCAGACCATGAATCTTGAAGTCAAAAAGAGGCTGGAAGAGACGGATGCTGAAATCCTGGAATTATGGATCATTGAATTAAGAAAAAAATTTCAAAGTACATCAAAGGACATATATTCAAATATATCAATACCCGCTTATCCTGGCATAAAGGTTTTGGTTCCCCAAAAAGGGGATAAGAGAAAACTTGTTGAATTATCTCTGAAAAATGCCTTATATTATAAAAAAGAAAGAAACACTTCTGAACCCAAGGTCACAAGAAATGATAAGATCCTGCTGCAATTGCAGGAAGACCTGCAATTGAAATCTGTTCCCAGGCATATTGAATGTTTTGATAATTCCAATATCCAGGGACATGATCCAGTAGCCTCCATGGTATGCTTTAAGAACGGAAGGCCTGCGAAGAAGGATTATAGAAAATTTAACATCAGATCTGTTACCGGGCCGGATGATTTTGCTTCCATGCATGAGATCGTATTCAGAAGATATAAAAGGGTTCTGAAGGAAAAAAGTCATAAACCCGATCTTATTGTTATCGATGGAGGCAAGGGTCAGCTGAATGCTGCCATAAAAGCCTTGAGCGAGCTGAATTTATACGGTTCCAGACCAGTCAGGGGGATTGCAAAAAGGTTGGAGGAGAGCTATGATCCTTACGATGATGTCCCCTTATTCATAGAGAAGAAATCAACGTCATTAAAGCTCCTTCAACAGATCAGGAATGAAGCACATCGCTTTGCTATAACTTTCCACAGGGATAAGCGATCAAAAACTTCACTGAAAAGCCAGCTTGACCACATTCCCGGCATCGGCCCTAAAACCAGGACGGTATTATTGTTGCATTTTAAATCCATTGGTAATCTTCTTAAGGCATCGTATGATGAAGTGGCATCTATTGTGGGACCCGTAAAGGCCAAGATTCTTATGGGTAATCTCAAAAAAAAAGGTTGACATAAATTTGCCAACCTCTCAGGTAATCAAAAAACCTTTTAATTAATATTCCCATAGATCGCTCTCGTACTCAGCCAGTTGATATTCTTTCTGCTGAGACAAATACAGGGCAAGTTGAGGATCGGTAACTTGTTCCCTGATCGTTGCATCCATTGGATTTGATACTTTAATTATTCTTCCATAAAACAGCCTAAGCAAAAATGCATCTGCGAGGTTTCTGCTTTGACCAGGATTTTGGGGATTATACCATATGGCTACTTCAGGGTTCATTCTGAAAACCTTTTCAGCTTCTTCATAATCGAAAGAGGCAACTGGTTCCCTGATCCCGGTATTCAGGTCTGTATAATATATTGTTAACGATTGAATATGGTAATACATCCTTGACCTTATCTTGTCAAAGAATGCTTCTTCCTTTATCTCGAGGATATTGATCTCTGTTGGGTCACGGGCAAACGATGTTTGCACAGTAGCCGCGGAACTCCCCCAGACATCATCACCGGCATCTTGTGCCCATGGATCTCCCCCTTCAGCTTCATCAGATGAAGTATCATCACCCCATCCATCACCTCCGCTACTGCTCCAGGAATCTTCATCATCTCCTGTTTTTATTACCAATCTTTCTTCAAATTCTTCCTTCGTCATCCGCCTTTCAAGAGAATCAGAATGATATGGTATCAGCAATCCATCCCGGACAGCATCAATCAGGATCCTGGAAATCTCCCTGTTTCTGGCAAAGAAAGATTTGTTTATCTTTTCTTCCATAAAGACACGGCGCCAAATGGTCATCCGGTACATTTTGTCTTCGTTTGAGACGGAATATATGGAATTACTGGGATCTTGTGCAAATCCAACTTTTGAAAATGCCAGCACAATAATCGTTAACACAAGAATACGTTTCATAACACCT
>CBDUCT010000460.1:0-2969 GCA_965365715.1 uncultured Cyclobacteriaceae bacterium
ATGCGTCTTCCGAAAAGGGTGGCCATGACTATGGCCGGAATGATGGAATTCATTTGGAATACATTCAATCTTAAAGGCGATCCACCCATATCAACTATAATTGTCCATTTAATGGGAACTGAATTCACGATCAATGATTCGAAAGCACGTAAAGAACTGGGTTATCAGGATATAATTTCAGTTGCCGAAGGTCTTGAACAACTATAATTGTATAATTACGAATCACTATTATGTATTTCCAATACATGCAGTCAGGATCAGTCGTTATATCAATCTGAATGATCCAGTAAAAAAGCACATTGGATTATGAGTTTTCATGTAAATTTGGATTTGAGGAATGATTTAGCAGATTTATCATCTATCAGAGATCCATTTGCAATAAATTAATCTTTAGATCTCACGCTATTTTTTTACTTCTTCTCAGGAAGCGGAAGGTTTGCTTTTTCGCAAATGGCAATAAATCTGGGATTTTCGAACAATGGTTCTAAAAAACGACCCGATGCAGTTATATATGTAATTTGAGGATCATGAATTTCAAAACCCTTTTCAATCCAATCCATGGCTCTACCGGGTTGGTCAGCAATAATGTACCTCATTGCCATATCTGCGGGAGAAATAGGATTGCTTTCAACATATTTCTCCAGATGTTTCATTAATTCTCTATATGCAACAATAATCCCGGAATCACTAAATATCTTCACAATACCCTCATACACATCCTTTTCTATGGAAAAAGGCAGAGAATATTTGACTGATCTGATTACTTTGTCATACGCCCCTAACTTATAAGCTGCTATCTCAATCATGAAATTGGCGTTCATTTCATTCGGATCAATGGCCAAAAGTTCCTCCGCTACGGATAGGGCAGCTTTGAAATCACCTGCCTGTGCCAGTGTCCCGGCATGCAACAACTTCGTAAAAGGATTTAATGGATCCAGACCGATGGCAAGCTCCAGTTGTGCCAATGCTTCCTGCTTTCTTTGCAGGATTAAGAGCAACTGTGCATATAAAAACCTTGCGTTAGGGTCGTTGGGATTAATGGCCAGGGTTTTCAGGAATTCCTTTTCGCTTTTCTTCAGGTCCCATTCCACCAACTGAGCAATCATGGCCTTGAGATAATGAACTTCAGCAAGATCCGGATCCAGTTCCATGGCCTTATCCAGGTTCTCGTATATTTTTGGTGCTGCAATAGTAGGAGGTTCATATCCACCCTGTTGTATCCAGATCCAGAGTTCTGCCATTCCTGCGTAGAGTGGCGCCCAATCTGGTTCTTTTTCAATGGCACGATTCAGATAGTCAAGGGCCTTACGAAATGATTCCCTCCTGAAATCATTCATGTAAGAGCGGGCTTTCAGATATTCCTCATAAGCCTTCCTGTCAACGGTTCTGGTTTTAGCGAGCAAGCGCTCTTCTTCCGGGGTTAACAATACATTGATCTCCTCAGAGATCTCTTTCGTTACCTTATTATACAAATTCAGGATCTGGCTTTTGTCTTCCATATAATCCTGTATCCAGAGTTGCGTTTCTTCCGGATAAGCACCCAACAGCTTCACCTGGAGATTGATCTTTTCTCCCAAGCCCAAGACTGAAGCCTCAATTACTGTATCCACGCCCAGTTCAGAGGCGATATCGGATATTGATTTCTCAGTATTTTTGAATGCATTAGCTGTCGTTTTAGAAATCACACGGATACCACTGATTTTACTGATCGATCCGATCAAGGATGCATGCATTCCCTCTACGAAAAAATCCAGTTCATTACTGCCAGTGTAGTTATCAAAAGGTAATACAATCACAGATTCTGATTTTTTTGCTCCTGTCAAATCATTGATCCTGGATTTCGAAGGAACCGGCAATCCTATTCCCTTTATATAATATGTTTTAAATGGATAATTGACATTCTTCAGCTTTATTTCTCCCAGATATTCACTTTTAATATCCTTTTGGCTTCTGATGGCATTATGAACCGATTCAGAGATATATATACCACCAGGATCAGCTATTGCCTGAAGCCGTGAAGCAATGTTTACCCCATCCCCAAAAACATCCTTATTTTCAAAGGTGACATCCCCAAGGTGTATGCCAATACGGATCCTGGCGCCTAATTTTTCATTAGCCTGCCGCTGAATTTCGATGGCACATTGAACGGAATCCGTGGCACTCCCAAATTGAGCAAGGGTGCCATCCCCCATTTCCTTGAGCCATTCTCCGTTATACCTGCTGATCTGCGATTGTTGAATCTGGCGGTTTTGTCTAAGTATATGAAAGGCCTTGTCTTCATCCGATCCCATTAATGCAGTGTAACCGACGATGTCAGAAAACATGATGGCTGCTAACCTGCGTTTTGGCATGGCTTTTTTTGAAATAAAAAATCAGGTGAATTATAACCTACCTTTCTTCAAGATAAAAAAATTAATAGAAATTCACCAGAGCTGAAATAAATTTTAAAACACTTTCAGGAACCGGGGAGAAACATGTGCTTATAGATCCCTTATTGTGCATGGCAACAATTGGATAACGATTGATCCATTAAAATTATAATTTGCAATTATACTTTTAGCAGAAGTTAAGGAAGAGGGAGATTCATCTTTTCAAGGATGGCGATAAACCGGGGATTATTATACAAGGGATCAAATGGATAACCTCCGGCGGCAATATATGGCATTTGTGGATCGTGTACTTCAAATCCCTTTTCAAGACAATCCAAAGCTTTATCCGGTTGATTTCCCATCATATATTTGAAGGCCATCACTCCGGGCCCGATAAACCCCTTTTCAGCTGCTGCCTCATAGTAATTTAATATTTCTTCATATGCCTTAAAATATCCCTGCTCGCGAAAAACCTTTTCGATTTCTCTGAAATCATTCTCATTCAGCTGGTCCCGGAAATAGACCTGCAAATCAAGTTTTAAAGTGTTAAAGGCCCTATCGTAATTTCCGCACTGAAAAGCTGTCTCTAATAGTTGATTG
>CBDUCT010000461.1:0-2956 GCA_965365715.1 uncultured Cyclobacteriaceae bacterium
TTTACCATAACAGGCTTTCCCCATAAACTTAGGTGTATTTGCACCAGGTCTGTTCTGAGGAACAAACTTAAATTCACCAAAAGATGGATCAGGATAGCCAACAACCTGAAAAGGGAATTCCGTTCCCCTGCCAAGACTCATCATAGTTCCTTCAAAAAAGCACAAGGAAGGATATAACCTTACAGATTGGTCATTGGGTAAATTTGGAGATGGTTTTATCGGAAGAGAATAAGAATATTGATGATGATAATTACCCACGCGCACAATTACCATTTGACATTGAAGACTGTCTTTTAACCAGTATTCTCCATTTATCATTTTAGCAAGCTCCCCAATTGTAAGTCCATGTACAACCGGAATCCTGTGCATCCCAACAAAGGATTGGAATCCATCTCTTAAAACAGGTCCATCAATATAATCTCCATTTGGATTGGGTCTGTCCAATATCAGGAGTTTTACATTATTCTCGGCACATGCTTCCATAACATAATGTAATGTACTTATGTAGGTATAAAAACGAACTCCAACATCCTGAATATCAAAAACAATTATGTCCAATCCCTGCAAATGCTCTGCTTTCGGCTTTTTATTATCACCATATAATGAAATTATCTGGATACCTGTACCCCGCTCTTCAGAATCTTCAATTTGCTCGCCCGCATCAGCTACACCCTTATAACCGTGTTCAGGAGTGAAAATTCGGGTAACATTAACTTCTTTTGACAGGAGAAATTTAACCAGCGGTTTACCGTGAGCGATGGAAGTCTGGTTAACAACCACCCCTATCTGTTTATTCATTAATAGGTCGATATAAAAATTATCCTTCTCTGCTCCGACAATTATATTTTGAGCATGCGAAACTGATAATATACCCACCAGGAATATAAATATATAACAAACCCTTGCTTTCATGTAAACCTTTTTAACTTTACATCAAAAACTGATCCTAAATTATAAATTGATCTGAACAAAATATAATAAATTAAAGAATAATTTGAACTTACCTCTATTTATATCTAAAAGAATCAGTAAGCCAGGGCTTCAGACCTTTTCATCTTTAATTCATAAAATAGCCATTATCAGCATTAGCGTTGGCCTCGGGATTATGATTATCTCCTATATTATAATGGGTGGTTTTGAGGATACGATTACAAATAAGATGGTTGGATTTGTTGGACATCTGCAGGTTACAAAATACACCCTTAATTCGACCTATGAAGAGTTGCCCATTTCAAAAGAAGACAGCATTTACCAATTTATTAATGACTTGGCCTATGTAAAACATATACAGGGTGTTGCCCATAAAGTCGGCCTGATCCAAACAGATGAGGAGATACATGGTATCGTATTTAAAGGGGTAGATGAGAATTTTAATCTTGAGAAATTTGGACAAGTGATATCTGAAGGGCGGGTAATTAACAATAAAACCGGTCAGCCATCATTTGAAATAATGATAAGTAAAAAAATTGCAGATCTGCTGAAAATAAATATTGAGGATGAGATTAGAATTTACTTTATACAGAATCCTATACGTGTTCGTAAGTTCAGGATTGTGGGGATATATACATCCGGCATGGAGGAATTTGATGAAAAGCTACTGATAGGAGATATCCGTATTATCCAACAGCTGAATGACTGGCGGAATTCCCTGGTTGGCACCCTGGAAGTATTTATCGACGATTTTGACAGGCTCGATGAAGCGGAAGATGAACTTTTTCGTCGTACACAGTATGATCTTTTTGTCGATAAGATAACCGACAAGCATATCGAGATCTTTGACTGGTTGAGCCTGGTAAGCCGCAATGTTACTATTCTTCTCACTTTAATATTGTTTATCGCTTCATTCAACATGATATCCGTGTTGTTAATACTCATAATGGAGAGAACACAGATGATTGGGGTTTTAAAGGCCATTGGTGCAAGCAATAAATTCATAAGACGGATTTTCACCTACCATGGTATCAGGTTGATTGTATTAGGTTTGTTCTGGGGAAATATTATCGGATTAAGTTTTGGATACATTCAGGATAAGTTCAAGCTTATACCACTTGATCCAGTAAACTATTATATGGAATATGTCCCCATAAAATGGGAGTGGAGCGGGATAATAGGTCTTAATATTCTGACATTTTCGGTGGTTACACTGGTCCTTGTTATTCCTACATTATTGATATCAAAAATTGAACCTATTAAGTCGATCAAGTTTGATTAGCAATATCGTATTTCTTAAAGAAACTATTGATTTTCATAGAGATCACACCAAAAATCGCTTCTTTGATAATTTTTACTGACATTTTTGATTCACCACGCTTCCGGTCAGTAAAGACTATGGGAACTTCCTTTATTCTGAATCCATATTTCCAGGCGGTGAATTTCATTTCAATCTGAAAGGCATACCCGATAAACTTTATTTTATCCAGGTCGATCGTTTCAAGAACGCGACGTTTATAACATTTAAAGCCTGCTGTTGAATCCTTAACTGGCATACCAGTTATCAGCCTAACATAAGTACTTGCAAAATAGGAAAGAAGAACACGACCCATTGGCCAGTTAACGACATTTACGCCTGAAATATACCTTGAGCCAACGGCCAGGTCATAGCCTTCATCTGCACAGGCATTATACAGATTAATGATATCGATTGGGTTATGTGAGAAATCGCCATCCATCTCAAAGATATACTCATAACCCATTTCCAGTGCTTTTTTAAATCCATAGATATACGCAGTCCCTAAACCTTTCTTATCTTCCCTCTTATCCACGTAAACTTTCAGGTCATCAATTTTTACATCATGCTTTCTGGATTTAATATAATCTTCCACCTTGTCGGTGGTACCATCCGGAGAATTATCATCAACAATCAGGATATCAAATTTTTCAGGTAGAGCAGCAATATCTTCGATCAGAGGAACAATATTTTCCGCCTCATTATATGTTGGTATAATAATTATTCCTT
>CBDUCT010000462.1:0-2944 GCA_965365715.1 uncultured Cyclobacteriaceae bacterium
CCTTAGCAGGGGAATATATCTCCCCTTCCGGGCACGAGATCATTCTGTCCATCCGGGCTAATGAACTGAAATTTGAGGATCAAAGGTATTTCTGGTTTAATATAGAAAAAACGGATTCTGAGGAAGAGGAAGAGAACCTGAGGGATAAGAATTTTTATAAGAAAATACTTAACCAGTCACGTGATGTTATCCTTCAACTTGATTCCGGTAACCGGATTATTTATGTAAGCCCATCCTGCTTTCCTTTAATGGGTTACGAACCTGCAGAGATCCTGAATGAAAAGAAATTTAACCAATTTATATACGAAGAGGATAGAAATCAATTCGATCAGATCTGGAAACAGAGTTTGAGGCACCGGGATAAATTCCTTGTAAACCGGTTCAGGATAACTCAGAAATCCGGAACTCCGGTATGGGTGGAGGTCCATGTTGAAAGAGAGTACGACAATCGTGGTCGTCTTGTACAATCCATAGCTAATCTCAGAAACATAACGGATCGGATAAATTATCAACTGGAGTTGGAAAAGATCAGAGATCGATATCAACTGGCAGTTGAAGCAGGGCATAACGGGATCTGGGATTACTCATTTAAGGAAAAACATCTCTTCGTTGACAACAGTCTTAAAAGTTTACTCGGTTTTAGTCCGGAAGATCAGATCAACGAACAGTTCTTAAGGGATCGCCTGATAGACCCCAAAGACCTGAATGCTTTGAGGAATGCTATTGAGCAGTATGTTAAAGAAGGGAAATCCTATTTTGAAGAAACCTTCAAGATGATCCATAAAAGCAGGGTTTCATTATGGGTTTTGGCCAGGGGAAAGATCTTTTACGAAGACGGATTACCAGACAGGATCATTTGTTCTGTCACAGATATTACGGAGAAAATTGATTCCAATCAAAGGCTTCGAAATGCGCTGATCAATTTCAAGGCAATATTCGACGCCTTCCCTGACCAGTTTTTCAGGATAAATAAACTGGGTGATTTTCTTGAGGTCATGGCTGGAGAATCGGCCGACCATTCCACCTTCAATATCAAGAGTTTCGAAGGGAAGAACATGAAAGACGCTTTCCCTTACGATGTGTATTTTAGTGTTTATGAATGCCTTCAAAGGTCCTTCTACAATAAAAGAGTTGAACTCTGTGAATATGAATTGGAAGAGAATGGGAAGACCAATAATTACGAGGCAAGAATTATCGCAATAGCTGAAAATGAGGCGATAGGCATAGTCAGAAATATAACTGATGCTGTTCGTACCAATATGGAACTTGTAAGGGCCAGGAAAACAGCGGAAGAAGCGTTAAATGCCAAGGAAGATTTTCTTTCCATGATGAGTCATGAGATACGTACCCCGCTGAATGTTGTTATTGGCATGACTTACCTTCTGCTTGAACAGGATCCAAATCCTGACCAGCTCAGATTGATAAATACCCTGAAGTTTTCTTCGGACAATTTATTAAGGCTAATCAATGATCTCCTGGCTTTCTCAAAAATTAAAGCCGGGACGCTGGTCTTTGAGAATATTGACTTTAACTTGAAGGAGTTTATCTGGAATATATTTGAAAGCTATAAGTTGCAGCTGGACAGTTCCAGAGTTGAACTTACCCTAGACATTGACGATAAGATCCCGGCTTATATTAACGGGGATTACAGCCGCCTGACACAGATACTGAATAACCTTTTGAGCAACGCTCAGAAATTTACGGACCAGGGTAAGATTGGCATTGACCTGAGCCTGGTTAGTAAGAAAAAAGACAGGGTCAGAATAAAATTTGAAGTCAGTGATTCGGGAATCGGAATTTCTCCTCAAAAACTGGATACTATATTCGAACCTTTTAATCAGGGTGAAAAACATATTTCCAGAAGATATGGAGGTACCGGTCTGGGGCTTGCCATTGTAAAACAGTTAATAGAACTTCTGGGAGGCAACATATCGGTATCCAGTGAACAGGATAAGGGTTCCAGGTTTACCGTGGAATTACCCTTTGGTTTTGTTGATAAAGATAAGATCGCTACTAAGGATGAAGCTTTCGACAACCTCACCAACGAAATACAGAATCTAAGGATCTTGTATGCTGAAGATGTATCTTCCAACCAGTTTCTCATGAAAGGATATGCCGATCTCTGGAAGTTTGAGCTGGATATTGCTTCCAATGGAGAAGAGGCTATTAATCTGTTTGTGGAGAATGATTACGATGTGGTGTTGCTAGACCTTCAGATGCCTGTAATGGACGGTTTCCAGGCGGCTAAAAGGATCAGGGAGATCGAAGGCATTACAAATAAACACACACCAATATTGGCCGTAACAGGGGATATATCAGAACTAACCTTAAAGACGCTTTCCAATTCAGGCATGAATGATTATATCAGCAAACCGATCAATCCTAAGATCATGATTGAAAAGATCCAGGAAATGTTACGCCTGGCCAGTAAGCCTGCTAAGATTAACGAGCCTGATGATCCGGAAGAGGAATGCGATACTGATCAATTGATTAATTTTTCTGAAGTGGATTATCTGTATGGAGAAGTGCCTACGCAATATATCCAGCTCATAAACTTGTTGCTTGGAGAATTTTCTACGTACAAGACCAACATGGCGAAATCCTTAAAGGAAGAGAACTTCGATGAGTTCAGGCAAATAAGGCATAGCATGAGATCCAATATGCGATTGCTTCAGATGCACAGAATGGAAAGCCTGGTAGATAAGATCAGGACTGAATTTGTAAACAGTTCCTTACCTCCCGGCGGCGGCGACTATGTGATTGACGTTGATAATTGTTTTGATGCCTTGCTGGAGCAGTTTGAAGAAAAGCTCAAGGTTTTGACGACTTGAATTCAGCCTGTGGAGATGCGTAGAAAATGATTCCCGGGATGCCTGATTTTTTATCTCCCGATTGCTGACCTAAAGAGGTCGATAAACCTAGAAATTTTATTTAGTATCTTCGG
>CBDUCT010000463.1:0-2930 GCA_965365715.1 uncultured Cyclobacteriaceae bacterium
ATAGTACATCTCCGGGGTTAATTTCTATATCCCCTATCTTACCGCTTATCTTTTCTCCATTTCTATGGATGGCTATAATGGCTGCATCATACCGGTTCCTGAAATTTGATTCCTTGACAGTTTTTCCAATAATGGAGGAAAATCCAGCCACTACTGCTTCAATTACTTCAGTTTTATCCTGGTGATAATCGCTTGCTTTCTCCGGTAGTATCAATCCTTTCTGTTCATTGATCAAATCCATTATATTCGATGTATCACCAGCAAAAAACAATACGTCATCTTTTTGAAGTATCTCATGGGGTGTAATTGGTGAGATCATCTGTCCTTGTCGCTGGATCTCAACGAGGTATACCCCCTGCAGATTACGAAGGCCTGCCTCAATCACCGTTTGATTGATCAGCGGTGAATTCTTATCCAGCCAGGTTTCTACCAGGTATTTTCTTTTATTCTCTGAAAAGTTCTGAAGCGTATCAGTATGGTTAGGTAATAATTTGAATCCAAAAAAAACGATGAATGCAATCCCGGTTATGGTAACCGCTGATCCAATAAAGATCAGGTCATTAAACCTTATTTCATGTAATCCCGCCTCAGTTATAAATCCATTCAGGACAAGGGTCGTTGATGTACCAATCAATGTTAACATCCCACCCATAATGGTAGCGTAGGAAAGGGGGATAAGCAATTTTGAAGGAGCTATGTTATTCTTTCTCCCATAATTGTAAACATAAGGCGTCATTAAAGCCACGACGGCAGTATTATTGATGAGGGCACTTAAAATGGCTACCTGTGCCATCATTCGTATCAGGAAATTCCGGTAAGTCTTGGCCTTCTTAAATACCAGATCGAAGATCAGCTCAATCTTATAATTTTTACGTATCGCTGCTGTAATTACAATTAGTAAAATAATTACTGCAATCGAACTATTCGAAAAACCGGCCAGAACATGCTCAGTATCCAGTATGCCGGTAATGGTAAAAATCAGAACGGCCAGAAGAAAACTCACAGAGGGTCTGAGTACCTCAAGATATATCGTGGCGAACGTTAGAGAAAGAATAATTAATACAAAATAAGGTTGAAATGCTTCTGTCATGAACTACGCAAAAAAATTACTCGAATTTAAGGTGCTTTACAGAATCACCACTGAATATTAATTCTTTTAATGCATCTATCCCAATTTGCAGATGTAATTTTAAAAATTTCTCCGATACTTTTTCGTCGCTTTCACTGGTTTTTACACCATGAGGGATCATAGGATTATCAGAAACCAGTAAAAGTGCACCCCTCGGGATTCCGTTTTTAAAACCCACAGTAAATAAAGTCGCAGTTTCCATGTCCACGGCCATAGCCCTCGCCATTCTCAGGTATGATTTAAACTGCTTGTCATGCTCCCAAACCCTTCTGTTGGTGGAATAAACAGTTCCGGTCCAGTAATCACAGGCATGTTTTTTGATCATCGATGAAACAGCCCTTTGCAATTGAAAAGAGGGTAAAGCAGGTATCTCCTGAGGCAAATATTCATTACTTGTTCCTTCTCCACGAATGGCTGCAATAGGCAGTATAAGATCACCCAGTTTTGTTTTTCTTTTTAATCCACCGCATTTACCGAGGAAAAGTACCGCTTTTGGCCTGATCGCGATAAGAAGATCCATTATGGTGGCTGCCATGGCACTTCCCATTCCAAAATTTATTAAAGAGATGTTCTCTGCCGTGACAGTTTGCATAGGCCGGCCCTCACCCAGGATTTCCTTTCCATACATTTCAGAAAAAATTTCAAGATAGGTATGGAAATTGGTCAATAATATATATTTCCCAAAATCCTTAAGGGATGTACCCGTATATCTTGGAAGCCAGTCTTTAACGATCTCCAGTCTTGTTTTCATTAGTCAGTTTTACTATTCTATACCTCTAGGGAATCTCAAAGAATTAAAATAATCAATTTATTACGTCTAATATGATTATTTTAATCATATTGGTTTAAATGCTTTTAATTAGGAACTTTAAACAATGAATAAAAAATTGAGCTTTCCTTCCTTCGAATTTCGAATTGAAAAGATCAATGACAAATTAATGATTTTTGATGTATTACGAAAAAAAAGCGTAAGATTAACGCCTGAGGAATGGGTAAGGCAGCATTTGATCAGATACCTCATTGAATACAGACAATATCCGAAATCTATGATTAGAGTGGAGTCGGGTCTTAAATACGATAAACTATTAAAGCGTTCAGACATACTGGTATTCGGTCAGGACGGTAATCCCTGGATGGTTATAGAATGTAAATCTCCCGATTCTAAGCTGGATGATAAAGTTATTCACCAGGTAGCCGCATATAGCCGTTCCCTTCAGGTAAAATATATTGGAATAAGCAATGGACTAAAACACTATTGCTGGGAAATAGACCAGGACAAACAGTCCACCCGTAGTCTTGGCGATTTTCCGGAGTACAAATGAAAAAGGATATTTAAATCCGACATCACCCATGAATAACTAATTGTATCTATGGATTGGACATGATATTTAGCCATCACGGATACATTTATAGTTTCACGTGATTTCTGAGATACTGGTCAGGGCCAGGTATAAAATTCAAGATATAAGAGACAATCAAGCGCATGCAAGCACTTCACAAGCATGCAAACACCTCACAAGCTAGCAAACACTTCCCAGGGATCAAGCACTTCACAAGCGTGCAAGCAGTTCACAAACATGCAAACACTTCACAAGCGTTCAATCAGTTCACAAGCATGCAAGCACTTCACAAACATGCAAGCTTTCAGGCCTGCCCTAAAGATCTAAATCTGATATACTTTAATTAAAGTAAAAAACTTAAAAGGATACCTGCTGCAACGGCTGATCCAATAACACCTGAAACATTGGGCGCCATGGCATGCATTAAAAGGTGATTCGTTGAATCTGCTTTGAGTCCCTCA
>CBDUCT010000464.1:0-2923 GCA_965365715.1 uncultured Cyclobacteriaceae bacterium
TTCTTTGAAAACCTTCGAATTCCTTTTGCAATCCCTGTGCTTTCATTGTATAATCATTTTCCATAGTCTTTCTTTTCTCCTCAAGATCGGCAGCTAGTTCCTGGAAATATTCATATTTACTCAGAAGCGTATCTTCAAGCACATAGGCGATCGTAATATCAGTCGGCATGGTCAATGTATCAGATCTTTCAGTTCCGGAAATTTCCTTTTCTTTCGGCACAGAGAAATACAATACATACAACACTATTATGGCGATTGCCAATACCAGGTTCAGGATAATTGAAAAATATTTCACTTTTAGATGTTTTTGGTTTAACTGGTCGCAAAGATAAAAAAGATATATATATACTGCGCTAAGAAGGATCAATAAATAACGGCATACAATCCATTACTTATCCTGATAGAAATATCTTATCGATTTATTTTTACCCGCAGTATGGGATATGTTTTGTGACGGCTGCGGCATTTCAGGTCCTTCATGCTGTAATGCAGGACTTACTTCCGTTTCCCCAAGGTAGATAGGTGTTCTTTTAAAGTAGAATGCCAGAAAAATACCCGCAACCGATCCCATAATATGGGATTCCCATGAAATAGATTCATCAAATGGAAAAAGACCATATATCATGCCTCCATACAGGAAGAATATGATCATGGATATGGCAAGTGATCTCGGATTCCTCCGCAAAATGCCTCCCCAGAATATGAACATAACTAATCCGTAAACCAGGCCGCTGGAACCTATATGGTAAGCTTCACGACCTATGATCCATACCCAGAAACCCGAGGCCAGGTATATCCATAAAAATACTTCAATGGCTATTTTGTGATAAAAATAAAATAATCCCACGCCTAGAATGATCAAGGGAATAGTATTTGACATTAAGTGAATGGCATCCCCATGGATCAAGGGACCTGTAACTATCCCGAGGCTTCCCTTTACGGTTCTAGGTAATATCCCGTATAAACCCAGGTCAAGATGACTGGCCCACTCCACAGATTTTATAACCCAGAGGATCAATACAAATGACAGGGTAAGATAAACCCCCCTTTGTAATATTTTAAATTCTTTTGATTTGAACATTGTAAAGGATTCAACCGGCAAAACAACTATTTCTAACAAGTTGCTTTAAAGGTGTGGAATTCTTTAATAAAGTTAATCAAATATACTGTTAGTCTAAATTCCATTTCATACAATAAAATAAAAATTTACTTTTAACATATATTTGGTTATCATTGAACCTAATCGCAGAACAATCACCAATGAAAAAATACCTCTATTTTGTAACTTTTGTCGCAGCCCTGGGAGGATTTCTTTTTGGCTTTGACACAGCTGTTATTTCAGGAGCTGAACAATCTATACAAATGCTATGGGATCTTGATGACCTACAACATGGGCTTACCGTTTCCATCGCTCTTTTTGGAACCATTATCGGTGCGTTGTTCGGAGGCTTCCCTTCCGACAGGTTGGGAAGAAAGAAAACCTTGTTCTGGATAGGTTTGCTTTATTTTGTTTCTGCGGTTGGATCCGCCCTTGCTACCGGTTGGTATACTTTTCTGTTTTTCCGCTTTATTGGCGGATTGGGTGTTGGAGCATCCTCTGTTGCCGGCCCTATGTATATATCGGAGATATCCCCTGCCAGAATGCGGGGCAGGCTTGTCGCTTTATTTCAATTCAATGTAGTGCTGGGAATTCTAATAGCCTATTTTTCTAATTATTTACTCGGGGGTAGCGGGGAGAACGCCTGGAGATGGATGCTTGGTGTCGAAGGGATCCCGGCTTTTGCATTTCTTTCCCTGGTCATGTTCATTCCTGAAAGTCCCAGATGGCTTATCTTCAAAAAGGGACTTGCAGACAAGGCAAGATCTGTCTTATCTAAGATAGGACATGAAGATGCAGAAGAGGAGCTCCATTTAATTATTTCCACGCACCAACAACACTTGCAGCTGTCGAAAAAGGAAAAATTCTTCTCCCGGCAATATAAGTTCCCCATTATGCTGGCGGTTATGTTTGCTATCTTTAACCAGGTCTCAGGCATCAATGCAGTCATCTATTATACACCAAGAATCTTTCAGAATGCAGGTTTGGAATCCAGTTCCGCATTGCTTTCAACGGCTGGAATTGGTCTGATCAATTTCATTTTTACTATTCTTGCAATAAGTTTTATCGACCGGTTTGGCAGGAGATTTCTGATGATACTGGGTTCTTTTGGTCTTATCATTACACTTGCCATGACTTCAATGTCATTTTATTTTTCCATCGGCGGTGAACTTGTTGCCATAAGCCTGTTCATTTATATAGCCTTTTTCGGATTTTCTCAGGGAGCTGTGATCTGGGTATTTATTTCAGAAGTGTTCCCCAACGAGGTGCGTGCAAAAGGGCAATCTCTTGGAAGTTTTACACACTGGTTCATGGCCGCATTCATCACATTTCTCATCCCCTCCGCAGAAAAAATAGGATTTGGTCCGACTTTCCTGTTTTTCTCAGTAATGATGGTGTTTCAATTGATATTCGTCTGGAAGATCATGCCTGAAACAAAAGGCATATCACTTGAGGAATTGGAAGATATTATGATCAGGAAATAGATGAATTTAAGAGCAAACAAGATCGATTTCCAGAGTTGGGTTACAATAATTATCTTGTTCTCTCTGGTTGTATATGCAGCCGGTATATTCATAACACTGATGGAGCCTGATGCGGCGGTATATGCGGACATCTCAATGGAGATGGCAAAAAATAATAATTTCTCCGAGATAAAACTAAAAGGTTCGGACTGGTTGGATAAACCGCATTTTCAGTTCTGGATTACCGCCATCTTTATCAAGGTATTTGGGATCAATAATTTAGGATAGAAATTTCCGGCGAGACGGGTTGCACGGCTTGCAGCATATGAGGTTTATTGAGGGGGGAAACGGTTTTATTCAT
>CBDUCT010000465.1:0-2912 GCA_965365715.1 uncultured Cyclobacteriaceae bacterium
ATGCGGATGTGGCGAAATTGGTAGACGCACTAGACTTAGGATCTAGCGCCGCAAGGCATGGGGGTTCGAGTCCCTCCATCCGCACGCTATAGCCCTCTAAACTTCTTGAAATCAAGATTGAGGGTTTTATTTTATAGTTAATAATATAAATATTAGAACCTTGGATATCGTATTAGATAAAAGCACAGCCACTGAAGGCCAAATTAAAATTACACTAAAGGAAAAAGATTATCAACCCAAAGTTGAAGAAAAAGTAAAAGATTATTCAAAGAAGGCGACTATCAAAGGTTTCCGCCCGGGCAAAGTGCCACCCGGTTTGATCAGGAAGTTATATGGAAAATCGATCCTTGTTGAAGAGATCAATGAAATTCTTTCCAAGTCTATCACAGATTATATCAAGGAAAACAAGATCAAGTTAATTGGTGAGCCCTTGCCCAACCACGATAAAACAGCCACTATTGATTGGGATAATCAGAAAGAATTTGAATTCGAATACGAAATCGGCCTTGTTGCAGAATTTGATTTAAATCTTGCTCAAAAGATAAAGGCTTATGAGATCCAGGCAGATAAAAAAACAATTGACACTACCCTTGACAGCATAAAAAAGCAGTATGGTAATTATTCCGAGCCTGATGAAGTTCAGGAAGGCGATGATCTGATGGGTGAACTGACACAGGAATCCAGCGGTTACAAAGAAGAGATCTGGATCACTGCCAACCAGATAAAACCTAAGGAAGCTAAAAAATTCATTGGGCTCAAAAAGGAAGACACCATTGACATTGATCCCAAAAAGATCTTCGTTGATGATGCAACAGCTTCGACCGTTCTGAGAAAATCAGATGAGGAGATCAAAAATTTCAAAGGATCATTCACTTTTAAGATCAATAAAATCAACAGGGTGGAAAGTGCGGAAATAAACCAGGAACTTTTCGACAAAGTATTTGGCCAGGATGCTGTGAAGTCAGAAGAGGAATTCATGAAGAAACTGAAAGAAACCCTCGAACAGAATTACAATAAGGAAGCTAAAACCTATACTCAAAAATTGATCCAGGATAAACTCCTTGATTCAACGAGAATCGAAGTTCCGGATGCTTTCTATAAGAAATGGATACTTGCCTCCAATAAGGATAAAATCACTGAAGAGACGCTGGACAAGGATTTCGAAAACTATATTAAAGAGTTAAAGTGGAGTCTTGTGGTAAACAAGGTGGCTGAAGAAAATGACATCAAAGTTGAACACCCTGATGTGGTGGCTGCCGCCAAGGAAATGATCATGGCTCAGTTTGCCTCTTATGGGATGACTGAAAATATGAGTGAGAACCTGGATTCATTTGCTGAAAATTATTTGCAGGGCAATGACGGGCAAAACTACATGAATACCTTCAACAAGGTAAGGAATGACAAAATTATGGATTTCATTTATGATAAGGTGGATATTTCCTTCAAAAAAGTGAAACCGGATGAATTTTCGAAAATTGTCTCAAACTAAATGAGGATCTGAATTGTTTATGGATAAAGTCCTTTTTATTGAAGGGCTTTTTTTTTATAATTGGAGCAATAAAAAAGGTAAAAAAATGTTAAATAAAGAAGAATTTAGAAAATACGCAGTTAAGGACCAAAACGTTAGCGGAACTGCTTTTGACAAATATGTTCAATCAATAGATAATATGACCAGGGCAGTTATTGAGGAACGACCTACCAATTTCCGCGAAATTGATGTCTTTTCCAGGTTAATCATGGACAGGATCATCTTTCTTGGCCTTCCTGTTGATGACAATATTGCCAATATCATTACCGCGCAATTGTTATTCCTCGAATCTGTGGATTCACAGAAAGATGTTTTGCTTTATGTCAATAGTCCCGGTGGTTCTGTGTATGCGGGCCTAGGTATTTATGACACCATGCAGCTTGTTACACCGGATGTAAGTACAATATGTACGGGCCTGGCTGCATCAATGGCCGCCGTATTATTAGCCGGTGGTGCCAAGAACAAAAGGTCTGCACTCCCGCACTCCCGGATCATGATCCACCAGCCAATGAGTGGCATGCAGGGGCAGGCTTCGGATATGGAAATATCACTGAAACAAACCCTTTCAGTGAAAAAAGATTTATACAACATATTATCCAAGCACAGCGGAAAAACGTATGAACAAATAGAAAAAGACTCTGATCGGGATTTTTGGCTCAGGGCTGAGGATGCCAAAAAATATGGGTTGATTGACGAAGTATTAGAGCAGCGTAAATAAATACTAATACCATGGCACAAGTATCCTGTTCATTTTGTGGGAGAAGTAAGAAGGATGTTGACCTGATGGTCTCCGGAATAAATTCACATATATGCAATTACTGCATCGACCAGGCCTATCAGATCCTGATGGAGGAGAAAAAGATCAAGGAGGACGGGCAAAAACCCACTTTCAATTTAATAAAACCTTCAGAGATGAAGGAATTCCTGGATCAGTTTGTCGTAGGACAGGATGAAGCTAAGAAGGTAATTTCAGTAGCTGTTTATAACCACTACAAAAGGTTAATGCAGCCGATTAAGGATGAGGAAGAGGACGTGGTCATCGAAAAATCCAATATCATTATGGTGGGCGAGACCGGCACAGGGAAGACCTACCTTGCCAGAACCCTTGCCAATATGCTTCAGGTGCCCTTCTGCATAGCTGATGCAACAGTGCTTACTGAGGCCGGTTATGTAGGAGAAGATGTGGAAAGTATCCTTACAAGGCTTCTGCAGGCTTCAAACTATGATGTCGAAGCTGCTGAAAGGGGCATAGTCTATGTAGATGAAATAGATAAAATAGCCCGCAAATCGGATAATCCCTCTATTACCAGGGATGTCAGCGGGGAAGGTGTTCAGCAGGCGCTATTGAAACTGCTGGAAGGAACGGTAGTAAACGTACCACCTC
>CBDUCT010000466.1:0-2894 GCA_965365715.1 uncultured Cyclobacteriaceae bacterium
TGGTGACACACGAGGAGTATCAATATATTGCTTGCTATGATTCTACTGGCTTTGTGAACCTTGGAAAAAGAAAAACAGGGGCCGGGCAATGGGTGATCCATAAAACTCAATATTATGGTAATGTGCTCGATGCACATAATTCCATCAGTATCATGGTGGATGGAGATGGCTATCTTCATATGTCCTGGGATCACCATGGCCATAAGCTTAATTACTGCAGATCGGTGCAACCGGGTTCACTGGATTTGGGGCCGAAGTCGGGAATGACGGGAAAGGTTGAACGAAATGTCACGTATCCTCAGTTTTATAAATTATCCAATGGGGATCTATTATTCGTTTACAGGGACGGTTCCTCAGGTAATGGCAATATTGTCTTAAACCGGTATGATCTTATACAGAAAAAGTGGTCACAAATCCATAAAAACCTGATCGATGGGGAGCGTAAAAGAAATGCCTATTGGCAGATGTACCTGGATAAAAATGATGTTCTGCATATGTCATGGGTCTGGAGGGAGACAGGCGATGTTGCCACAAACCACGATATGTGCTATGCAAGATCTTTGGATGGGGGCAAAACCTGGCAATATTCTGAAGGTAAGGTATATTCTATCCCTGTTAATGCAAAAAATGCGGAATATGCAATGAAGATACCGCAGAACAGTGATCTGATCAACCAGACTTCCATGACTGCTGACGAAAACAGTAATCCTTACATTGCAACGTATTTTCAAGGGGAAGAGGATCCTGCTCCACATGTTTACATCATATACCATGATGGTGAGTCATGGGATCAACTCCGGGTAGGTCGGAGAACACTGGATTTTGATTTAAGTGGCGGGGGAACCAGGAGTATACCCATAAGCAGGCCAATCGTACTTCATTCCAACCACTTCGGTGAGCCAAAATTACATGTAATTTACAGGGACGAAGAGTACAATGATAAGGCCTGTCTGAAAACAATTGATCTGGAACATACCAGGGATTGGAATACTACCATTTTAACTGACACTGGTCTTGACCGTTGGGAGCCGTCTTTCGATACAGAATTATGGAAAGAAAAAGGTATACTAAATCTTTTTGTCCAGAAAGTAGGGCAGGGATCGGGAGAAAAATCGGTTGAGATGCCACCCACTATGATACGAGTTTTGGAAATTGATGGATTATAGAAAAGACCTGGTCTATTAGTAAATAATTGGACTCAAACACGCTAAATTTTTTCATTTTAAGTAATTATCAAAAAATTGAATAATTCCGTTATAATCTGATTTAGCCAAACATTTTGTTTAATTATTTGTTATAAAGGGTAAACAATTAAGTTTACTGATATGACCGATCAAATTGCGCGTTTCACATGTTTCCGAGACAAAGGAAAAAACAAAAAATGGGGCTTTGGCCAAATGTTCAAAGCCAGACCTGAATTGGATAATGTCGAATCTTTGAAATTTTATAAGCTGGTCGGACTGGGTGGAGGAACCGGATATAGTCTCAAAACAAATTTCGAATCATTCGGAATATTTACAGTTTGGGATGATCCTTCCCATGCAGACCGGTTCTTTAAATCATCATTATTTGGAGAATTTCTGAAGAGAAGTTACGAAAACTTTACCATCATAATGCGGCCGATCACCTCCCGGGGCTCGTGGTCAGGATTCAAGGGCTGGAAATTATCTAAGATTGATCCCAAGAATGATCTAATCTGCGTACTTACCCGTGCAACAATTAAAGTTAAATTCATTTACCCATTCTTTAGTATGATCGCGAAGGTTTTGAAGGACCACAATAGTTTTCCAGGATTATTATTTTCAAGGGGTTTTTCTGAAATACCCTTACGGGAGCAGGCAACCTTTTCCGTCTGGGAAAATGTAGAGCATATGAAAAAATTCGCTTACAGCAGCTTTCATGCTATGGCCATTAAGATCACGCGTAAGAAGAAAGGTTTCAGAGAGGACATGTATACCCGTTTTCAACCCGTCGCTACCATGGGGACATGGCATGGAGATAATCCTTTGATCAATAAAGTAAAGCAACTAAGTGATTATCAACTTGTTCCGGTGGCAGTTTGAAAAACTATTTTTCCTTAACCCAGAAAAAATCAATTCCGATTATTTTACCGGTATTATCTCCGATGGGTTCAAGTTCAACCTCATTCTCTCCTGCCTGGAACGGAACAGGGGCTGATATATGATTGCGAAGATAAGTTCGTAAAGGGTCTTTTGAATTGATGGTATCCTGATCATTAAATAAAACAGGATTATCATTCAGCAGTACCCTGAAAGTACCACCCTCAGGCATTTGTGTAATCGTAATTCCAAAATTATATGCCCCCTCCTCCGGTTTCATGATAATGAACCTGAGCTTTTCATTGCTATTCATTGGCTTCCATAGTAGTATATTCTTCTCTGACCAGAACCTGCCTTGTACCAATTCTGCATTGGATGGATTTGAAACAATATCCTCAGCTTGCAGGAATTTGTATCCTTTAGATCCCAGATAAGCCTTGGGAGACCATTCCAGGTATGGGATTTTATTAACATCTGATTCTGCGACTGGCACGAAATCATCTATGCATCCGGGCAGGGTGTATGCATAAATTATTCTTCCATATGAAAAATTCGGCACTACGCCATGATGTCGCAATTCCATGTAAAAGGCAATATTTCTGTTAAAGGTAATGTCATCTGAAATATGCCATCTGAAGTTTGAAACATACCCTCTGTTTCCTGGACCGTCATTTCTGGGTTGTCCGCAGTAGGGGTAGGAAAAGAAATGTTCTGCCGACCAGGAGTAGTTAAAATAATCCTCCGAACCTGTACCAAAGAAAGAAGGAAATTCATCGTCATCGATAAATATTTTTTCATCACCTTCTCCCCACCAGCTTCCCCAGGACATTACCG
>CBDUCT010000467.1:0-2870 GCA_965365715.1 uncultured Cyclobacteriaceae bacterium
ATTTCCACCATGTCTGGGAGAGCCGTAAAATGCCTGCATGGTATGATCTAACAACATACGGAAGAAAGAACGCTGATCATTACTTTCCCATTCCGCCTCAGGTAGTTCACCGGTTTCAATGGTTTCAAGAAATTCAGTTTGCTGATCCCAGTCCAGGTTCACAAAAGACTTATGATTGATTTTTAATGAAGAAGATTCAATATTTTGAAGCCCTTTCCGGTATGTTTCCTGATGCCGGGTATAATATCCGGTCAGTTGCCTGTCAAAAAAATTGACCACCCTGGCATCGGTGGCCCCTGCATCCTGGTCAGCCGGTACAATTTGCTCTGTTATCGCTTCGATCAACCGCGCTTCATCCTCGGTAAGGAATCGCCATGTTGATATCTTTGATGTGCAGGCGGGGATTAATGTTATACTCCCACATGCAAAACAGAGCTGTCGTATAAATTCTCTGCGTTTTACTTCCATTGGTCAGATAGATTTTGATGATATGAAATCCATTCTACTGCTAAAAAAATCTGAAGATAAGATCCCGGCTTCGTGTAAAAATGACCTGTTTCCTAAATTAAATAATCAAAAAAACAATGATATAATATTGATCAGCCAATGACTATGATATATATCATATCTCCAAATAAATTTAGGAAAATACTAGCGATTTTCATCCAATTTTTCCTAGTTTTAGAAGGAATACAATTATCCATGTGGTAATACACCTGAATTTACGGGGAAATTAATATGTTAAAAAAGAATTTTCAACCATGAAAACAGGCCTGAAAATCCAAATCTATGCACTTGCATTGTTTAGCGCGATATTTATCAAGTGCAGCAGCTCCAGTGATGAAACCCAAAAACTGGACATCACATCGGACGTAAAGCAAATATATATCTCTCATGGAATAAATTTCGCTCTCAGCAACCCTTCCGGGGTTTCAGAAGCAGCATGGTTCTTTGAAGGCGGGGAACCTGAATATTTCGATGGTGTAGTTCCTCCTACGATTTATTATGGGAAGGAAGGTGTGTATTCCGTCACCGCTAACCTGGTTATTGACGGTGTGAAACAGGTTATCCATAAAAAAGATTACATCCTGGTTCAGGAAGAACCTGATGGAAGGTTTGTTTTTGTATCTATTCAGGCTGAGAAAGAGAAAATGAAAGGCGGTGAATCAATAAAAGTCTGGGTTAATGTGGTAGGTGAAAACTTAGAATACCATTGGACATCGAATACTGGAAGCATTATTGGCGATGGCTCAATGGTTGAATTCGGAGCAGGGAACTGTTTTGAGGGTACCGCAGAGATCAACGCCCTGGTCAGTAATGAATACGGATCTATGGATAGAACCGTAAAGGTTATTGTCGAAAGGGCTGAAGGATTCTAATCCAACTAAGAACTTGTTGCCGTAGTTGTTGCTATAATGGTCGCTGCCTGCATCTCCTGAATTACTTTCTGAACTTCTTTTGACACAGAATCATTCTGCACCATTTCCTTAATATTATGCTTAATGGATTTTAGAGATTCCTTGTCTTTTGTAATCAGTTTATAGGCTTTACATCCATCAATTATCCCCAGCAGACACGCCATTTCATCATCAGGCGCTTTTTTATTAAAGAGAACATCGCTTAGATCCCCCAGGATCTCCTTTCTGATGTTCTTATCGATTAGATAAGCACTTTTATACGGAATAAACAAGAAACTTCGTTCCTCAATCCTGATCTTACCTTTTAAAACCAGATCCCGCAGAAGTATATGCCGGTATTTCCGGCTGTTCCATGTAAAGGCAGCGATCCAGGTTTTGATCCTTTTCCTCTTCTTAGATGCTGAAATTTTACTTAGCAGGATATTATGGACCTCTGAGGTCTTCGTATAGGAGGAATGAGGGATGATCCGTTTATCCTTGAATTCGATTTTTTCTTCAAGAGACAGGTCCATCAGAATGGCTCCGAAAAGGCCGGGATTGATCATGTTTTCAGGTATTAAATACCGGGCTTTTTCCGGATGCATAATAATTAACAAGAATTTTTCAGCGGTATTAAGTTCCATATTCAGGTGATTTATTTTACCCAGATCGTATCGTTAAATTGCTCCAATTGCTCAAACAAAGACGTATTGAGTCTTTCCAGTTCAGTATCATATGATGACTCCCCGGCCTGGTTATTGGTTTCATAGGGATCTTTGACAAGGTCAAATAATTGCATATGTTCCATATCATTCACCCGGTAGCGTATCAGTTTGTATTGATCATCGCGGATAGCCCTCTGATTGGCTTTGTATGTTGTCGTTATGAACTGGTGGTGATCGGCACCGGGATCTTTCAGGACATGATGGAAGCTCAAACCATCCACAGATTCCGGCACGGATATTCCCAGCATATTACACAAGGTCGGATACATATCGGTCAGGTATACAAAGGCCTCTGACCTTATGTTTACCGGAATTCCGGGTCCGGAAATGATCAATGGGATGTTGGTGCTGTGTTCATACAGGTTCTGCTTCCCAAAAAGTCCGTGCTGACCTACGGCCAGACCGTTATCTCCGGAGTATATGATAATGGTATTATCATAAATCCCTTTTGTTTTCAGCGCATCGATGATATCCCCCAATCTATCGTCATTATGTGTGATCAGAGCATAATAATCCCTGAGGTGTTCTTTTACCACAGGCTTTGTACGGGGAAAGGGTGCCAGTATCTCATCACGAACCCGCATTTCTCCGTTATCAAAGGGATGTTGTGGCATAAAATTGGGTGGTATGCTGATGTTCGCCGTATCGTACATATCAAAATATTCCCGGTGTGTGGTCCGTGGATCGTGGGGGGTCATCAGGGCAGTGTACAGGAAGAAAGGTTTATCGGAATCATAGGTTTCTATAA
>CBDUCT010000468.1:0-2858 GCA_965365715.1 uncultured Cyclobacteriaceae bacterium
TGGAATCAGGACTATGCCGGTTCCCCTGGCCACCCTGACTGATTTCCCAATTAATGCAAAAAACACATCTCAAATTGCAATTGGAAAGAAAAATTGTTCCCGATCCCCCGGATCCCCGAAGTGGTTTTTCTTCACCATGATGCGGATGGTAGGCTGCGATCTCAAGTTTTGCATTGGCCTGACAGAAACCACGTTCTCCTGTCAGCCTGTTTGCTCCACATTCCCTTGGACATAGACAGCATTCTCTCATTTTCTCCCATAATTCATCTCCCCGTCGTTTCAATTCTCCTGACTGGTGTAAAGAGAGGTATTCCGGCTCGAATTCTAAACGGGCATGGTGTAGATGATCATTCTTAATATCTGATTTAAATTTTGATCCTGTATTTCGTTTATCAGAGATTTTCGGATATCGATTTTTAAAGATATTAAGAAATTCCAGGGCATTAAGAAAGAGTGCAGATAATGATAAAAAATATCCGGAAATTATAAAGCTCCTTCTGTTTTGCTTTTTCATGAGCTTTTGCCAATATCCTTTCAGGTTAATCCTGTCAGAACTATAGGTTTTAAATCCTGAATAAAATTACAAACATCGAAACTGGAATGCAATAATTTAACGGGTATACCCCTAAAATCCTGGTCTTATTCATACTATAGCGCCTCTGTGGGATTTCGTGATGATTGCTTCTATTTCTGTACCCAATTAATGGAAATGTGACAACATGGGTTATGAACACAGCTAACAGAAAATTAAATAAGTATTGACCGGAAGGATAATGAATTCGCATGAAATAAATCCAATTAAACCTAAGATGGATATAACTGTTGCTATAAAAGCGAAAAGAAGAAAGGAGTTTGTGGATCATCAACAGAGGGTAATTTGCTTTTGTCCTCAGGAACCTATTTGACAGTAACAATATGCCTGTCAACTCAGCTCTTTGAGGAATGACTCTTGCACAATTCTGTGATATTTTATTATCTTTAAAGCTTATGTCAAAACAAAATCGGTCATCTTCATCTTCAAGGAGGAAATTAGCTGCCATTATGTTTACCGATATAGTGGGGTATACTGCTTTAATGGGTAAGGATGAATCAACTGCTTTAAAGTTGCTTAGGAAGAACCGGGAGGTTCACAAACCTTTAATCAGAAAGTATCATGGCCAGTGGCTCAAGGAAATGGGGGATGGGATCCTGGCCAGTTTTGATTCAATATCAGATGCTGTGTATTGTGCAGGGGCCATTCAGGCAGCCGCCCTACAGGAAAATGATCTTAAATTACGCATTGGGATCCATGTCGGTGAAGTAATGGCAGATGGGAATGATGTGTTTGGCGATGGTGTCAATATAGCTTCCAGAATAGAGGCATTGACACCACCCGGATCAGTCTGGGTATCTGAAGCTGTGTATAAGAACATTAAAAACAAAGCCGGGATCTCTACAAGTTTTGAACAGACAGTTGAATTGAAAAATGTGGAAGATCCTTTGAATATTTATTCAGTTAAGATTGATTTTCTGGATTCCTCCATTGAACATCCACCACTCCGGGAAGAATTAAAACAAATCAAATGGTTGAAACCTACCATTTTTGGTTCGGTCGCTATTATTCTATTGCTTGTATTCGTTATTTTCTGGATAAATGCAAGGCAACCAGATAATAATGCGGTATTAGAACGGTCAATTGCCGTTTTGCCTTTTGCCAACCTAAGCACTGATGAAGGGAATGCCCATTTTTCCATAGGTGTTCAGGAAGCTGTTCTGAACCATCTATCCAAGTTTGAAGACCTTCGCGTTATATCCAGAAGTTCGATGGAACAATACCGGGATTCGAAGCTTTCAATTCCTGAGATTGCTGAAGAGGTAGGCGTAAACTATATCCTTGAAGGTAGTGTGCAAAAAGCAGGTGATCAGGTTCGTGTAACTGCTCAGTTGATCAATGGGACGAATGATGATCATATCTGGGCTGACAATTATGATCGCAGTATTGAAGAGATTTTTGAAGTTCAGAGCGAGATCGCCCAGAATATCGCCCAGGAACTGAAGGCCATATTCAATCCGGATGTTATTGAGGTCATTGAAAAGATCCCAACTGCAAATATGGAAGCTTATGAATACTACTTACGGGGACTGGAGGTACATGAAATGGCCGAAGAAGAAAATGATGTAAAGCAGGCAGGTTATCTCTACCAGAAAGCCATAGATATAGATCCGAATTATGCAGAACCTTATCTTGGTCTGGCCCGTTGTTATGCAGATTTGCACTGGCGGCTCGACAATCACCTGGAAGTCATGGATACAGTTATTTCAATTATAAATAAAGCAATAGAGCTCGATCCGGAAAATTCCGATGCCTGGTCATATAAAGGGTGGTATACATTTTATGGATTGAATAACCTCGAAGAAGCGGAAATGCATTATGCTAAAGCGATGGAATTAAATCCGAATAATGCAGACGTATATTATAACCTGGCCAGGTGGGTCTACCCGAATGCTGATCAACCGGACCTTGTAAAGTCCATCATGTATGCAAAAAAGGCAGCACGTTTAATTAAAGGAGAACGATTAGGAGAACTATATGATGGCATTGGATATATTTACTTAAGTGTTGGAATGTACGATGAAGCCGAAGAATTTTATGAATTAGCAGGGGATATTTTACCCAATTGGCAATCTAATAGTGCTCAATGGTGGTTGAATATGATCCAGGGAAATTTTGACCAGGCACTAACATTCGCACAAAAAAATGTTGAACTCTACCCGGATAATAATCGCAGTCACCTGGAATTGGCAAGGACCTATGCACATATGGAGGAATATGATACTGCCCTGGTGATCTTCGCTGCATGGTATGGCAGGTACAAGGA
>CBDUCT010000469.1:0-2846 GCA_965365715.1 uncultured Cyclobacteriaceae bacterium
ATATAAAAGTGATCATACATATAAGTTCACCTCTTATACTATCAATCTAAAATTTACGGATCCCTTTATTCCTACAGTTGTGGTCTTTCCGGAAATTCTAAAAATCTAAATAGCCCTGAGTCTTATAGGATTTCATTATAAATCTGTGAGATATGACAATAGATCCAGGTTGCTTTTTTTATCTTTAATGATCAGAATATTAAGGTCGGTATTGGTAACAAGTTGTTCGGCTGTACTTCCCAAAAATATCGAGGCAGGCTTTGTTCTGCCCTTGGATCCCACAACGATTAAATGAACCTCCTCTTTTTCTGCTGTTCGACCTATATTCTTTGCAGTGTCATTATTCTTATCGAGTGTATAAACTTGTTTGTATTTGTCCGGATCTAACTTGGCCTTATCCACCATTTTCATCATTTTTTCCTTTGCATTTTTCTTCATGATCTCAGCGAACTCATCAAAGGATTTTCCGCTATAATGATATCCTGAAGGCACACGATAAACATGATGGAGCAGCATTTTTGCATCATTGGCATTTCTGATCATTTCAGCTGTTTTTGTTGCATTTAAACTGCTTTCATTAAAATCCACAGAAACCATCATGGCAAATTCAGAATTCAGGGCTTTTTGGAAAGAATTTGAAATTATTGCTACTGAACATTGTGCTAGATTTGCCATTCTTCTGGCGGTTCGGCCTGTGCCCTGATCAAGTGGTTTTTTCCCCATTACCAACAGGTCTATTTCTTTTATATTCACTTCTTTTAGAAGAACTTCTTCAGGATTCCCGTCAAGTACGAGGACTTCAGAATCTGGAATAAGATCTTTAGCCAGGTTAGTCGCGATCTGTTCCTGGATCATATGCTGGATATTCTCATCCAGTGGAGCAAGACAATCAGGATATTTGTCTATGATTTCCTGAGGCCATTCAAGGCTTTTTGTTATATGAATAAAATATACTTTGTCAATTTTAATTTTCGAACAAACATGGGAGACAAATTGAAACAGGATCTTGTCATTATCACTTTGGTCTAGTGCAACCAGGATTCTTTTAAACTGATACATTGAATGTGAATTAAAATATTAAATATTTTTAGAATAAAATTATATCGAAATAGGTGATGAAAAGATACTAAAGTTTAAAATAGTTCCAAAAGGAAGCCCTTTCATTTTTGGTATCATTATAAATTCTCTGCAATAGTGAAATTCTCAACCGGGATTGAAGCTTTAGATATCGTGTTCCTTTGAATTAACTGTTAGGGTAATAGAAATTAAATACTATGAAGGAGCCGATTTCCCAGATTTAATGATTGATTTAAATAATTATTTTTCCCAGTTGGGTAGCCATATAAGCTAACAAAGAATATTTTAATCGTTGGGTTGCTAATAAACTATGCCCTCCAGGGTCTTGTTCTGTTAGTCTTAACATCAGCGTCAGTCAGTGCCTCAAGTGCTATATTGGCGTCCTCAACCATCTGGAAGTCATACATCCCGGCACAGACAAAATCAGCGCCTTTTTCAAATGCATACTTGAATGCTGCTTTCGGATGGATGGAACCAGCCGCCATGGTTTTAAATGCGATCCAGGGTTGTGGCAGGCTTTCCATATACTCTACGGTCCTTTCTATATTGAAACAGTACATATTATCATGCCACTCTTCATGTTTGGCTGACCAGTAGTTATGGTGATGCAAAGTCTTCATCCAGAAATCAGGCTCAAAGCCTGCATCAACGCATGCTTCTATGGTTTCGATATGGTGAGCACCGATGCCCAGGACGACATTATTATCCCGGATCAGCTTAATGGCTCCTTCTAGGGCATCAGGTTTCCCGTTTTTCATGTAATAATCAGCGGTTTCACCCTGAATATAACATGCAGCTGCTCCATAATCTATGGCTCTTTTTATCCTATCAAGATATTCGTCGTAGGGGGTGGGGTATACCCCATTATCATATTCCAAACCAGCACAATCAGAGATAAACTGGATATTCCCAATGCCCCGTTTCCAGTACTCATCGATCATTGTAGCCATTATCGGATTTGTAAGCAATGTATTTATACCACATTTTTCTGCCAGCAGTAAAGTCGCGAAGATCTTATCCCGGTGATGGTATGCTTTGACCAACTGGCTCACGTAGATCAAATCACGCGAATGAGAGTATCCAGACAGAAGATTACCGCCGAGGATCAGTCTGCTAAAATCTTTCCCCGCTATTTTGGCTGTGGGAATTTGACCCTGAAGGTCTTTCAGGTGGGTCACATTCAGATTTTTTACTGAGGCGCCGGTACTGGCATCGATGAGGTTTTTTTCTTCATAGCTCTCCCACTTTTTCTTTCTTGCCAGGGCATAACCAAACACTCCCAGCACAGGTAGGGCGGCAGCACTTTTAAGCCACTCTCTTCTTTTTACCTGGGTAGTCGATACAATCTGCCCTTCCTGAGATTCTATACTTGATGAAAAATCTGTTTCTTTCTTATCCTTTTTAAACAGGTACGAAAGACTGTCAAGCCCAAGGAATTTCCCGGTTGGTATCAGCGCAAGTACACCCAGTGCCAGGAACTCGATCAGGGTTTTATTGATGATCATATAATTACCTTCTGTAGGAAGGCCAAAATCAAGCTTTACGAAAGGGGGATGCGCAACGTAGTATAGAAAAAGCAAGGCCATTCCCGCAATCGCTGTTCCTCTTGTAAATAAACCCGTCATCAGGCATAAGCCAATTATGATCAGTGCCCATATGTTGATGATATCAACCGCATTTAATACAGCGGGCGTATCCACCATCCAATGAAATACCGGGGCGAAGATCCATCTTGAAGTGGCCAGGTATTCTGCAGCAGTCCATCCGGG
>CBDUCT010000470.1:0-2838 GCA_965365715.1 uncultured Cyclobacteriaceae bacterium
TGTATAAGTATAAAAGCAGAGTGAGCGCATGGGTTTATGAGGACTATATTGAAGCCATCAAAAATGGCCGGATGGCGGTGGCGCTGGACCATGGGCCACAATTACCAACATCACTAAATAACCTGGCTAATTTCTACGCCAGTTCGGGTTTCTTGGAAAAAGGCAGAGAATATTTCGAAAAAGCACTGTTACTGGATACTGATTCCATACGATACTATCAGAATATGTCCCTGCTCTACTTCTATAGCAAGGAAGATCTGCGGAATGCCTATAATTATGCGTTGAGTGGATACCGGCTTGATTCTGCTAATATGGGCAGTACAATGTATTTGCTCTGGTACAGCAGTTTTTTAGGTATGGCTGAAGAAGCAAACTACAATGCTTTGAAATTGATTGAGATTTTTAATGCAAGCAATGCAAGTATTCCCGGAATCTGGCACCGAATAGGGCATTCCTTCTGGATGGTCAATAATCCGGTACAGGCCGATCATTATTTCAATGAACAGATTAAATGGTGCGAGGAGAGCATTAAACTGGGCCGGCCTTATGCACAAACATATGGCGCCCATTACGACCTGGCCTGTGTCATGGCATTTAAGGGAGAAACCGAAAAAGCAATTGAGCTGTTAACAGAAATAAACGAAAATAACACATTCATTCCCAGGTGGTGGATCACACATTATAAATATGAACCATTCTTTAAAAATATACGTAATGATGTGCGGTTTCAACAGATCCTGGAAGACCTGAATGCCAAATATCAAAAGGAACATGACCGGGTTCTGGAATGGCTGAATTCACAAACATGAGAATCTCAGTAATCCATTAAACAAATCCATATCCTGCAATAACGCCTTTTTAATTTGAACAATTGCAGGGTCTTATCTTTGAGCAATTATTTCACTAGCTTTGCAGGATTGAAAAAAAATATACTTTAGAATGGCTGAAGAAAAGAAGAAAAAGAAACGAACATGGAAGCGGGAACTCATCGAGTGGGGTGTGATCATATCAATAGGTGCCTTTTTATACCTCACCGGGTTACACACTCAGGTAATTGGCACGGTACAGGGACTGGTACTGAAAACCGGCCTGATCAAACCTAAGATCTCTGAAGAAGAACCCATATCTAAAGCGGATTACAATTTTACGCTGATCGACAAGGAAGGAAATGTGCTTGAGGGAGAAAGCCTGAAAGGGAAAACGGTATTCCTCAACCTCTGGGCCACCTGGTGCCCGCCATGTATTGCTGAAATGCCCGATATTAATAATCTCTATAATGAAGTGGCCTCAGAGGATATCGTATTCATTATGATATCACTGGATGATGATTTCAATAAAGCGAAAACATTTCTGGATAAAAAAGGGTACGACTTTAATATTTATGCCTACGCTTCCACCCCACCTTCGGTATTCTACAGCAAAATTATACCTACCTCATTTGTCATCTCCCCGGAAGGTAATGTGGTTGTCAGGAAAGAAGGTATGGCGAAATATAACAGCAAGTCGTTCAGGAATTTCCTGAATACTTTATAATTAATAAATTATCTTTTTGTAAAAGAAAAATAATTTATACCTTTGCAGTCCGAAAAAAATTGAATTAAGCGATATTATTGAATTAAAATATGGCAAACCATAAATCAGCATTAAAGCGAGTAAGGTCAAACGAGGCCAAGAGATTAAGGAACAGGTACCAGGCGAAAACCACCAGAACCTTCATCAAGAAATTGCGTGAAGCAAAGAATAAAAAAGAGGCAGTGGATCTCTATAAAAAGGTTTCAAGCATGATCGATAAGCTTGCCAAGAAGAACATTATTCATAAAAATACGGCTGCACACAAGAAATCAAAACTCGCTAAATTTGTGAATAGCCTTAATTAGAATTACTCAACACATCATATAATCCCGCCCCGGCGGGATTTTTTTTTGCCTATCGTGAATTGATCATTGCAAGCAGCATCTTATTATACAATCCTATATTAAACATCGCTTCCAGCATCTTTTCTGTCCCATCTGGAACTCATCATCGCACGCAGGTTCTTTTATTTATTTTCCTGGATTCATCCCTCCCCGATTTGTATCAATTTTTGTTTTTACCTATATTGTTTAAATCTAATCAACCAAAAAAACCAGCTATGAAATTTACTCAAAAAGAGGATCATCTCAGGATCCCTCAGTGGGCAGAAGATGACCGTCCCAGAGAAAAACTATTGTTAAAAGGCAGATCATCCCTGTCAGATGCAGAGCTACTGGCCATACTTCTAGGAACCGGCATAAAATCATTAAGTGCGGTCGACCTGGCCAAGCAGATCCTTAAACAAGCAGATCACAACCTCAATTCCCTTGCCAGGTTATCCGTGAAAGACCTGACTAAAATTAAGGGTATAGGAGAGGCCAAGGCGATAAGTATAGTAAGTGCCCTGGAACTGGGCAGAAGGAGAAAAGAATCAATCCAGCCCGGAAGACCCAGAATTACAAATTCCATAGATGTGGTGGAATTAATGAAGCAGGACCTTATGGACCTTAATCATGAAGAATTCTGGATTATCATCCTGAACCGGGCCAATTATGTTTTGAGAAAGGATCAGATTAGCCGGGGTGGTATTTCTGGCACGGTGGCCGATCCAAAACTGATTTTCAAATCTGCCCTGGATTATGGGGGTAGCTCGATCATTCTGGCCCATAATCATCCCTCGGGTAACCTTCAGCCAAGTCAGGCGGATATTACCCTCACAAGAACTTTGAAAGAAGCTGGCAAATTTCTGGAAATACCTGTCCTTGACCACATAATTGTCAGTGATAACTCGTATTTTAGCTTTGCAGATGAAGGAATGATATAGAT
>CBDUCT010000471.1:0-2828 GCA_965365715.1 uncultured Cyclobacteriaceae bacterium
TATGGTTCTGTTGAAATGGGTAGGCTAGAAAGAGGCCTGGTCTGGATATCATTATTTATATCTCTGGCTCCTATGTTAGGTTTTATGGGAACTGTAATTGGTATGATTGATGCCTTTGACGCTATTGAAGCTGCAGGGGATATTTCACCATCACTTGTTGCCGGTGGTATTAAGGTTGCCTTGTTAACAACAGTAGGTGGTCTTATAGTAGCTGTTATTCTACAACTTTTCTATAACTACCTTGTGTCAAAAATTGATTCACTGGTGAATCAAATGGAAGATGCATCAATATCATTTGTTGATATTCTTGTTAAGTATAATTTAACACAGGCAAAATAATTTAAAGACATATGGAACAGGATTTTGTTGATATAATGATAATTGTTGCATATGCCTTGCTTGGATTGGCAGCGCTTGCAGCGATTATTCTCCCGCTGATCAATGCTATTGGGAATCCCAAATCATTGGTTACAGGAGCTATTGGCCTGGCAGTTATTCTTGTAATATTCGGGATCGGATATAGCATTGCCGGGTCAGAGGTTACGGCGACATACTCTAAATTCGGAATTGATGCAGGTATGTCAAAGTATATTGGTGGTGTAATTTCTACTACTTACATTTTAATAGTTGTTGCGGTTGTAGGAATTGTATTTACGGAAATTTCTAAAATATTTAGCTGATGGCAAAAAGTAAAAACAGAAAGGTTGATATTCCTTCTGCATCATTGGCGGATATCGCATTCTTATTGCTGATATTCTTCCTGGTTACGACAACCATTGCCTCTGATAAGGGAATTGCCTTATTGTTGCCGCCTAAGCCTGATCCAAATCAACCCCCACCAGATATTACCAAGAACCAGAGAAATATATTCAAAGTGAATGTAAACTCTAGTGACAGGATTCTGGTGGAAGATGAACCTTTACAGGATATTTCAAAAATAAGGGATATGGTAAAAGAGTTTGTCTTGAATTTTGGAGATCAGAATCAGGAAAATCAGGACCTGATCAATTCACTGTCAGCCTCACAAAGGAATTTTGTGCTCTCACAAGGCAGAAAACCTGATTCATCAGATAGTCCTGGGGATGCTGTTGTTTCTTATAAAACAGACCGGGGAACAAGTTATGAAATATATCTTGGTATTCTTGATGAGATCATGGGAGCATATGATGAAATTTACGGCGAACGGGTTGGATTGACTGCTGAAGAATTCAGAAACCTGGACAAAAGTGATCCGGCACAGAATGACGTATACAGTAGAGCAAGAGAAGGTATTCCTCGGAATGTTTCGATTGCTGAACCAACAAAAATAGGAGAATAAAATGTCGAAATTTAAGAAAAAAGCCAGTACAAGTCAGGATATCCCTACGGCTTCTTTACCGGACATTATCTTTATGCTTTTGTTCTTTTTTATGGTAACAACCGTTCTTAGGGAATCAGATATTCTTGTTGAACAAAAAATTCCTGCTGCTAAGGAGTTGAATAAACTGGAAAGAAAATCTCTTGTCAGTTATATCTATATTGGCAAACCAAAGAAGTCGGATATGGGGGCTGAACCCAGGATCCAGATCAATGACCGTTTGGTTCAACCTACCGATATTCAGAAATTTGTCAACGAGGAAAAAGATAAATTAACAGAAGTGGAAAGAGATCAGATTACTATGGCCCTTAAGGTAGACCGAGATGTTAAAATGGGTATAGTAGTTGATGTACAGCAGGAACTGAAAGAAGTGAATGCCAGAAAAATTCTCTACTCCGCTACTAAAAAGATTGATCTTTAATTCTTAAGATCTCGAAGGAAATTTTAATCCCGTCCTTGCCTGCATACCGTAGGGAGACGGGATTTTTTTTGTTCGTTGTCCTATTGGTCACTACTGAGGAAATAATCTCAAGAAATATATTCTCAGAATTATTATTGTTTGAATTCGTGTTGGGTTTCTTTCCCATTCCAAATTAGATACACATACAGGTTCTGCAATAGATGTACATTATTCAGAAGGTAAGGTTCTTCTATTCTGTAATTTTGCTAGGTCAGAATGTTTTATAATATATGTCAGGTTATTGGGAAAGGGAGCTATCTAAAGAGGGAATTTGTCTATTCCGGCTACATGGGGATAAAGACCTTATTGTATAGTATAAGCAAAGCAAAGAAGGCCACAGTCAGGTAAATCAATGTGACTGGAACTCCTATTCTCACAAAATCTTTCAGGTTATACCCGCCCGGACCATAAACCAGTAAGTTCGTTTGATAGCTGAACGGAGTGATGAATGCGGCTGAGGCAGCATAGGCTATTCCCAGAAAATAGGGTGTAGCATCGATCCCCATGCTCTGCCCAATACCCAATGCAATTGGAAAGGTGATCGAAACAGCGCCTACATTTCCGATTAAAGAGGTGAGTAAATTGGTGATCAATATGAGACCGATCAAAATAGCCGTACGTCCGAATGGAGATAATAATCCGATCAGCCATTCTGCAACCATAACACCAGCTCCTGACAGGATCATAGCCTGCCCTATGGCCAGCGAGAAGACAAGGATGCCAATAAGATTAAAATCCAGCTCGCGTCGAATATCCTGAACACTTATAAGGCCAAAGCCCACCATGATCGTAAAAATGATCAGCAAGGATGGAAAAAGCGCTAACCCTTTTGTAATCAGCAGCACAATTGAACCCAATAGGATCAAACCAATAGCATAGTATTTTTTTCGACCCGGTTCAGCTATTTCCCGCACCTTATTGATCACATAAATATCTTTATATAATTCTACCCTGTTGCCAAAATCCTTCCCTGTGAATAATAATAGTACATCTCCGGGGTTAATTTCTATA
>CBDUCT010000472.1:0-2821 GCA_965365715.1 uncultured Cyclobacteriaceae bacterium
TCATTTACAGGTACGGATTCAGGGTAAGGTTCATTAAAACTTTCAGGTATACCAAATGTCAACGTGAAGCTGCTTTATATGCAGCAAGGGATCTGGGATACAAATTTCAGATTCTGGAATATTTTAGATCATGTGGATATAAATGGTATCATATCTTGCCCGATTTTATATGGTCTCATCCAGAATACTTACTTACAAAAAGTTTTTGGTCCACCACCTTTTTTGCAAAGACATATCATCCAAAATATTATATAAACTAGGAATATATGAGTGTTCTGGAGGTGGTTCAGCTAAGTAAGTCCTTTGGTGATATAAAAGCTGTAGATGGATTGAATTTTAATGTAAATCCGGGAAATATTTATGGCCTGCTTGGAGTAAACGGTTCCGGTAAAAGTACCACAATACGTTTGATATTAAATTTGATTACCCCTGATTCCGGAAGTATTTTCATAAATGGGAAGAGGTTGAGAAGCGGCAATCTGCATTTGAAAAAGAAGCTTGGCGCATTGATTGAACGTCCTGATTTTTATCTCTATTTATCGGCTTTTAAGAACCTTCAAATCTTATTAAAATATTCCGGATTACCCCCAGATAGAAAGAAGATACAGAAAACCTTGGAATTAGTTGGACTTCGAAAATTTCAACACAAAAAAATCAGCATATACTCCCAGGGTATGAAACAAAGATTGGGAATTGCTCAAGCCATAATACATGATCCGGATCTAATTATTTTGGATGAACCCTTCAATGGACTCGATCCCCAGGGAATAGTGGAGATCCGCAATCTGGTAAGCAGACTGAGTCAGGAATTTAGAAAGACCATTATTCTTTCTTCCCATATGCTGAAGGAAATCGAGTTGATCTCAGACCGGATGCTGGTCATGTATGAAGGAAGATCAGTGGCAGAAGGCAAAGTGGATGATCTTCTTCAAACCTACAAGGCAAGGATTCGGATCAAGGTGTCAAATGTTTCAGAGGCTATTGAAATTTTAAGGAAAACAAATTTTAGCAAAGTGGAAATTTCAAGTGAGCAGGACATTATTTGCGAAATTAAAGAGGAAGAAATCCCGCGAGTCATAAGTATTTTACTCGAAAATCATATAAATGTTTTCAATGTAATTCCAGAAAGAAGCCTGGAAGATTATTTTATGAGCCTTGTATGATTTTTACACTGGTACATATTGAATTGGAAAAACTATTCAGGAGTAAGAGAAGCTACATTGGTCTTCTGGCTATTATATTGATCATTTGTGTTATTGAGGTCGGTGTAATGCTCCAGGGAGAGGCATTGATTGATCTCATATCAGAAAATCTCCAGGATGTATTCATCCTTCAGGGAAACCTTCTTAATGGCTATTTAATATCATTCTTGTCTATAAACGGATTGTGGCTTCACGTACCCATCCTTGTAGTCATCGTTACCGCTGACCTGATATCAGGAGAATCCAATAGTGGGACCATCAGACTCATTCTTTCCAGACCTGTATCCAGAAACGAACTGATCCTTGCCAAATTCATAACTGCTATAATATATACCACACTACTGATTTTGTTACTTGCCCTCATGAGTTTGGGTTTGGGCATTCTGTTTTTTGGCAAAGGCGATATCTTTGTAATTTTCGGCTCCATTAATATTCTGCAGGAAGAAATTCTTCCAGGTCGATTTATAATGGCTTTTTCATTTGGTGCCCTCGGTATGTGGCTTGTTGCCAGTCTATCTTTTGTTTTTTCGGTCTTATCTGAAAATTCCTTATCCCCAATACTACTAACTATGTCAGTTATTATCCTTTTCACTGTGATTTCAAGTTTCGAAATAGGGATATTCGAAAACCTGAAGCCTTATTTATTTACCACCCATATGAGTAATTGGCGTTATTTCTTTAGTTATAAATTGGAATGGGCCAAAATAACACAGTCGGGTCTGGTTTTGGTTGCTCATATTGCTTTGTTCATAAGTATAACCCTCATCATTTTTAGAAAAAAGGACATAACATCATGAATATTCTGTTATTGGGATTTTTACAGATCATCAGGGTCATAAGTTTATTGGATAATCATATTTCCGAATCAGATCCCGAGTTAATTATTAATGAAACAAAAGCAATATATCGGTCAATCCGTGATTTCTCCGCAGATGTAAAAATCGAAATAAATGTGGATTTTGTAAACATTCCGGATAAACAAGCCAGGGTTATATATAAATACCCAGATAAGATAAAGTTTAAAAGCAAATCATTTATTATGATCCCAAAAAAGGGGATCGGATATATGATATTTAAACTTCTGGAAAGTGATTATACTGCCCTATATTCAGGGGAAATAACCATAAAAGATCGGCAACTTAAGGAAATTAAAATAGTCCCCCAGGCGAACAATTCTGATATTGTCCTTGCAACCTTATTTATAGACCCTGAAGATTATCTTATTTACCGAATTGAGGCGACTACAAGGGATGCTGGTTTCTTTACTACAGATTTTAGTTATGGAAAATATAGTCCGCTTCCTGACATGAACCGCATACAATTTAAGGTGGATGAAGTACGACTACCTTTGAATTTCCTTGGAAAGGTAAATATTGACCGGTCAAAGATCGAAAAAGATACTATCGGCGAAGTAATTCTTTGGTTTGATCATTACGTTTTCAATCAGGGATTGAAAGATGAATTATTTAATGAGGAAAAAGAAACCGATGAGGATCAATAGTAGTATTTTGCGTCCTGCAAATAAAAAAGGCAGCCACTTTTTAAGTAACTGCCTGATTATCAAGAGCCCCCGGTCGGATTCGAACCAACGACCTGATGATTACAAATCAACTGCTCTG
>CBDUCT010000473.1:0-2815 GCA_965365715.1 uncultured Cyclobacteriaceae bacterium
AACCGGTCAATAAAGCAGCACGTGAGGCACTGCATACGGCCTGTGCAGAATAAAAATCTGTAAACTGCATACCTTGTGAGGCCATTTTATCAAGATTTGGTGTTTTGTAACCCCTTGCTCCATAAACACCAACATCACCGTAGCCCTGGTCATCCGTAAATATTATAACCACGTTTGGAAGTTTTTCATTTTGGACCTGATCTTTACTGGCCTCACAAGAAAACAGAATCAAAAGGATGGAAAAAGAAATATAGATTCGTTTAAAAAATTTCATAGTTTAATTATTTGCTGTCAAGACTTGTTGAGCTGTGGTCTTCTTCAGGCTTCAGAAAGCTGGATTTTCCGGCACTTTCCTCAAATCGTTTCATTCCTACTTTTTTAATTTCAGTATCCCTGACCTTATGGAGTTTTGTATACCGGGGATGATGGGATTCTTTATATGGATCATTGCTTGCGGCATTATAACAACAGATCAATGACCATCTTGGATTTGGAGACTTGTTCTGATCGGAACGATGCAACAAGTTGCTATGGAAAAATATAGTGTCGCCCGGATCCATTTCACAATAGACAAGCTCCAGCCGCTTCAGGGCTTCATCAACACGTTCCTGGTCAGCACCTGCCTGATCACCGGTAAGTACATGGTCTACCCTTCCCATATGGTGTGATCCCTTGATTACCTGCAGGCATCCGTTTTCCCTGGTAGCCTTGTCAACTGCAATAAAAACACTGACAAGATTTGGGAAAAGCACCCCATTCTGATACCAATAGCCATAATCCTGATGCCATGCCCAGGCCCCCCCTATTTCAGGATCTTTGAGGATCATCTTTGAATGATAATGATATACTTCATCACCCAGTAATTTCTCAACTTTATCCACAATTCTGTGTGAACGGGCAATCATACCATATATATTGTTGCCAGGATGATTCCAGAGAGATAACCGTACCGTGCCACCTTCACCATCTGCCCGTCCAAAAGAATGCTTATCCAGCTCTCTGTCCTCTACAGCTGTTTTTTTTAAGAGATCAATCTCCTCTTTATCGAATAGTGATTTTAATAGAATAAAACCATCTTTATTGAATTCATTTAATTGGTACTGGGATATATCTTCTTTCATAAGTGTATTTAAGTTGTTTTGGTTTTTACAATCGCTTAATTTACGAAAATTTTATAAAAGAGCATCTATTCATATCTTATAGCATCAACGGATTGTTTAAAGCTGCTCTTAAAGTATGGTAATCATCTGTTAAGTAAGCAAAAAAAAGTATTCAATCTGGAAATATTGAAAATATGAAATCTAATCCCGGTCTGATAAGCAAAACTCTCAAGCCATAATACGCCAGCGTAACAGGCCAAGGGCTAGTCAAGCATATGAACAAACAAGCCGCTGGCTAATTTTGGTTCAAACCAGGTAACCTTGGGTGGCATGATCTTCCCGCTGTCGGCAATGTCCATCAGCTGACTCATAGTCACAGGATATAACGCAAAAGCAACTTTCATTTCATCGCTGTTCACTCTTCGTTCAAGTTCTTCCAAACCCCTTGTGCCTCCAACGAAATCAATCCGCTTATCAGTACGCAGGTCCTCAATACCGAGGATTGGTTTAAGGATCTGATCTGATAAAATGGTAACATCAAGTACGCCTATTGGATCCTGGTCATCATAGGTTCCATCTTTTGCGGTCAGGATAAACCAGTTTCCTTCGAGATACATTCCAAATTCATGCAGCTTCTGTGGTTTATATTGGGCCGGTCCATTGGATTTGATCTCAAAACTCTGCCCCAGTAATTCCAAAAATGTTTCCCTGCTGAGCCCGTTAAGATCTTTTACAATACGGTTATAATCTATGATCTGCAATTGATTATCAGGAAAATGTACTGCCATAAAATAATTGTACTCTTCAATTCCCTGATGATAGCGATTCTTATTTTGCAGTTCCCGGCCTACAAGTGCAGCAGCAGCTGTCCTGTGATGCCCGTCTGCCACATAAGTATGCTCGATTTGTTCAAAATGGTTGCTGATCGAATCTATCGATTTTTGATTATCCACTTTCCAGACCACATGCCTTACACCATCGGGGGCCTTAAGATCATATTCAGGTTCACTTTTTTTGAATTCCTCGATAAGCTCATCAAGTGCTTTTACCCTTCGGAAGGCAAAAAACACCGGTTCGGCATTCATGTTGGTTACCCGGACATGATTTTTCCGGTCTTCCTCTTTATCAGGACGGGTTAATTCATGTTTTAAAATAATATCATTAAAATAATCTTCTATACCTGCACAGCCAACTATGCCGGTTTGTTGCCTCTTATCCTTTTCAAGCATATATATATAATAACACTCGGATTCATCCTGGATCAGGATGTTATTTTCACATAAGCCTCGAAAATTATCCCTTCCCCTGATATACACTTCCTGAGCATATGGATCCTGGTCATCGGGAAAGTCAATTTCAGGTTTGACTATATGCAGAAAGGAAAGATCATTACCTTCTGCCTCAGCACGGGCTTCCCTGGTATTGATCACATCATAGGGCTTTGAAGCAACCATTGCCGCTTTTTCCTTCACCGGGCGAAATGCTTTAAAAGGTTTTAGTATGGCCATTATGAACTATTCTGATGGTATCGCACGTACTCTGATTACGCCTTCGATAGATTTTATTTTTTTAATTTGATCTTCAGTTACGGATTGATCAACATCAATAATATTATAGGCCAGTCCCTTATGATGCCTGTTAAGCATCTCCTCAATATTGATATCTTCATTGGCAAGAACTGTCGTGATCTGACCTACCATTTTAGGAATATTCTG
>CBDUCT010000474.1:0-2812 GCA_965365715.1 uncultured Cyclobacteriaceae bacterium
TTTTATCGGAGCAGGGGGGTATTATGGGTGGCTGGTTAATGCAAACAAGTCCATAAAGGTAGATGGTGTGGACAGAGCTTCCGGAAGTGATTATCCTTTTAATAAGGAATCATTATCAGTTGGTGCCTCTGACCTCTTTGTAAATTATAATGCCGGAGTTGTAGGTAGTATTGGTTTTAATTACGATCCTGGCAATATCAGGCTGACTTTCGAAATACAATACCGTTACGGATTAACGAATATAACGAATACAGCTAATCGCTTTACTGATAACCGTTTAGCGGGAATCGGGGATGCCCTTGATGATATGTCATTAAATAATCTGGCTATAAATCTTGGCGTTCTGTTTCCTTTGAGGTTTCTAAGTAATGAGTTTTCTTCTACCAATTAATACTGGCTGCATGAATAAAACAAATAGTCAAATATCCTTTAACAAGATTGGATCCAGGCTTTTGCATAGGATCTGGATATTGCTGTTTTTCTGGTTTTTGGCAGGTTGTAATGAACCGAATGATACGGAACCTTCAGTAAATTTCTTGAAGATATATGATGATGCCCGTTTTAATGCATCCTATATCCCTATTGATATCATTCAGACGAACGATGAAGGATATCTGATATTAAGCGGCACCCGTCTGGAATCATCCGATTTTATTGGTGTTTATGTGTTGAAAATTGATAAAGACGGAAACTTTGTGAATCATATTATATTTCCGGAAACAGTCGTCCATCCCGTAGCCAACTGGTTATTGTTGGATGATACTTATTATTTCTTTGCCATGAATGCAACAAATCTAAGTGTTGAGCTGTATGGCGTTAGCCAGGGAGGTAACTTGCTGGATCCGGTTTCCGTGAATATGACCTATCCCTTACATGCCAGTGTGGATGGTAATAACTTTTTGCTTTTGAGTTTTGATAATAATAGTAAATCGTCTGTACTGTCGGTGGTGTCTGCCGATGGAGGTATACAGAATAGCCGTGCTTTTACTATCGGACCCGGAGATGATATTGAGGAGCCTATCATTGATCATTTTACGAGAACTGGAAGACAATATCCATTTCTTACAGGGAGATCCGGAGATGGCCTATATTTTTTCAACGGTTTTTATAATTACACGTTCTCACTGGTGTATACTGACCTGAATGCTGATGATCCAAATGGGGTAGTTCAGGGACAGCGGGAAGAAGGTGGATTCAGTGCATTATTACCCCTTGCCTCTAATACTTATTCTGCTTCCAGGTTCAATTTTGGTGACAATTATACCTTACCTATGACTACAATCAACTCAACGGGAATAAGTTCTATTACCGACCTCGGAGGTAATCCTTCTCTTGAATGGATGCCAGACGCAGGTGTTGGAATTGTAAGATTGACGATTGGAAATATAGAGGTGATTGTATTTGCAAGCACTACAAAAAACAGCCAGATTATGTTATCCATTTATGCTGCCAATGATGGTACCTGGTTGGGAACTGATTATTTGGGTTATTCGACGCCGTATAGATTTATCAGTTTGTCACCAACCTTTGATAATGGCCTGGCTTTGCTGGGGGCTACTGCTGTTGCCGGGCGGTTTGAAAGAATCTGTATGTTTAAGCTTTCTGAAGAAAATCTTGTCCGTATACTGGGAAATTAATCCAAAATTGCTAAATTATATTTCGTTTTTTAATATAATTCTAAGCAAGCTATGGAACTAAAAAAATTCAGAAACCGCTATGACCTTGAATTAATACCAGCCTCTCATGAAGGAATAATTTTAGGTACACTGGTATGGGATCCTATATTCGGGAAACCAGCATTTGAACACCGGGGAATGCCGGATCATATTTATAATGCATTTCTCGATGCCGGAATTATTAACATTGAAGAATGGCAAAAGGCCCTGGAAGCTGCAAGAAATGAAGAGCTGAAGGACGCTAATCTGGCCATCGCTTCAGTTGATATAAATGTTGACCTGGTTACTTCTATTGATCAACCTTTGATTGGAGAACTGGATTCAGCGCTTAAGTTAAAAAGTCTGAAAAAGTTTTCATTCGGAGAGCTTAAAGTAAGACTTATGTCCCCATTGCTCAGGGTAGAGATAGACAATTATCTTGAAAAATTGAAATCAGGTAACTGGAAATACTATGATGGAAAAATCAGACGTGTTTTCATGATCACCGAATTGTATTATGGTTCGGTAAAGATCGTGATTGATAAAAACATGGCCAGTGATTTTAACCTGGCATTAAAAAAGACTGGCATAGAAATTAGCAATGAACTGGAACTAGGTACTGCCATTGAATACTCATTTAAACATAAAAACGTTCCTTTTGCCATGAAACTTGAAATGATCAAAGGATTTGCCAGCTGATCGGGAGCATATTCCAGGTATTAATGCTCGAAATATAACATAAAAAATTGAAACCCAATTGCCTGTTATAACCCCGGAATTGTTTAGAAAAGTATTCTAAAAGTCTTAAATTTGTTTAACCAGGTATTGAAGGATTAATTAGATCGGACCCTTGTATGGATATGTGGCGAATCCTAGTCAGCAGATTTTTCATCGTAAATTTGACCATTGGCTTTTTCTTTCTGGTATCCTGCGAGAAAGATCCTGTCAATCAGCCTGTTATAGAAAAACAAACCATTACTATTTTATATACCAATGATGAGCATGGATGGATGGAGCCATTTAATGACCTGGCTGGAGGGGCTTCCGGTATGTTGGGACGTTGGAAATCAAGTGAGAGATATGATGATTCGGATGCATTTCTGGTTCTTAGCGGTGGAGATATGTGGACAGGCCCTGCCTTATCCACCTGGTTTGAA
>CBDUCT010000475.1:0-2766 GCA_965365715.1 uncultured Cyclobacteriaceae bacterium
AAGGCGGTTCAGGCAATCCGGGCTGCGGGGATAGCGGTCATGGGCATGGTATCCATATTCACGTATGGTTTCGATCTATCCGTCAGGAATTTCGAACAGGCCAATGTGCCGTATGTGTCACTTAGTGATTACGATACACTGATACGTGTCGGAATTGAAGAAGACCTAATACCGGAGGCACAGATAGAGAGATTGAAAGCCTGGCGTATATCTCCGGATTCATGGGTGTAGGGCTTTTTCAATGACCCCCAACCCAAACAAAGCATAATCATATTTTACAGGATCCTCAGGATCCAGCTTTTTAAGATTCTCAGTTAATTCAATCGCTGTCAGCCAGTCGGTCTGTTTCCTCCAGATCAAGGACAATCTTCGGGCTATCCGGTCGACATGAACATCGATCGGACAAATAAGGTCTTTCATTTTTATCTTCTTCCAGATCCCGAAGTCAACCCCTGACTGGTCTTTTCTAACCATCCAGCGCAAGTACATATTCAACCTTTTGCAGGTAGACTTGCGGTTTGGACTGGGAATATGCTTCCTGGTTCTCGGCGGAGCATCAGGTAAACTGAAAAATGACTCATGGAATTTTATCAGTCCATGTTCTACCGGGTCTTTTGTATCATGCACCAGAAAAAGATCTTCCATGCTGTCATTTTCTGAATAATAGTATTTTAGAAAGTGTATGAAATACAATGCATCAGTAGCATTAAAAGTACGGTGTTTGAAATGTTCAAAGGCCCTCAATTCCTTTTCATTGTGGTTTATTATAAAGTCGTGCGGGGCATTATCCATCATCGCAAGTAGCTCTCTGCTTTTATTTATGATCGTCTTTCTCTGCCCCCAGGCAAAAACAGCAGCGAAAATTCCAGCGATCTCTATATCCTGTTTTTTCGAGAACAGATGTGGTATGGATACAGGGTCCGATTCTATAAAAGAGGACTGGTTATAGTATTCGGCTTTTTCATCCAGAAAGGTCTTGAGAGAATCAGCAGTGGTCATAAAAAAGGATCCAGTCTGATCAGGGATGATAGGTGATCTCGACCGGGAATTGATCATTTATAGCCCCCAGGCGGTCGTATGCAACCTTTGAGACTTTTATAAGGATATTCCTGTTGTCGTCAGTATCAGGTATTTTTCCAATAACCCTCACAAAAACACTTAGATCGTTCATTTCATTTTTAATTTGCATGATCGTGCCAATAGCTGCATTTCTATGAAGTGCGAGATATTTATTGGTTGTTTCAGATCCTTGGATTACCTCGGCAATACCATTTTCTGATACTTTTTTATAGCTGCCGGTATTCTCAGTCTTCTGCATCTCAGACGTCCCCACTTCAACAGTTTTCACCTCCACCTCATCCACGGGTTCCTCTTCAGTTTTGATATCCTGTACAATAACTACCTGCTCCTGGGCATCTTTATCCAGGTATCCCACAATTAATTCCTGTCCGATGCTCAGGCTGTTTGATTCCAGGCGGTTCCATTCCCTAAGCTCGGATACGGATACATTATATTTATTGGATATGGCGAATAATGTCTCCCCGGTACTTACAATATGTATCTTTTTACCTTGAGTCTCCATAACCTCCATCTGCCTGTTAAGCTCAGCAGCTTTTTCAGGACCTGGATAAATGCTCAAACGCTGACCTACAGAAATGGTATTGCTCCTGAGGTTATTCCATTTTTTTATGTCATTAACACTTACTCCATATTTTTGTCCGATCAAGAATAATGATTCACCGGCAATAACTCTATGGACCACCTTATCGCCTTGTCCACCAGCGCTGGTGACCTGATTGTCCTCCCGGCTGGTCTCTTGAACCTGGTTTTCTTCAGGATCAGGTTGAACCGTACCTTTGGTCGGTATCAGGATCTCCTGCCCGATATTGATCCCGTTTATTGCATTTGGGTTGGCATCAAATATTGACTGTACCTCCACCTTATATCTCCTGGCGAGTGCATACAAGGTTTCCCCTTTTTCAACTTTATGAACAATAAATGCGGATTGGTTAACGGTCCTGATACCAACAGAATCCATTGGAGCGGTCCTGGCAAGTACAGATAAAGGGATAATAATCATTAAAAGGCTTAAGGTCAGTGCTTGTTTTGCGGCAATCATAATGATTTCTTTTATAATTGGATTGAACAGTAAAAATAAGCGTTGCATATTCTATGAAGACAAAATTTCAAAATTTTTATTAAATACCAGCAAAAAAGTATCCAAAAATTGATTTTTATTTTATTAAATACGTTTGAATCAGAACCGGATATTACCTTAATATAAGCAAAATGATTCAAAACTAAGTATCGGGCAAATCAAATTATTGATAATATTACCTGAAGGGTATTTTTTATATCAAGGGTTTTATTAGTAATTTTTCATAATATTTAAAAGAGCAATCAAATGTATGTAGTGCGATATTGTTTCATTCTGCTGGTATTTCTTATAGGGAGTTCAATAATAATGGCTCAGGAAAAGGTAGTGACCATGAAAATCGATGATGTTATTGATCCCAGGATGAACCGGTATACGGAATTGGCCCTGGATTTTGCTGAGGATGAGGGGGCGGATCTCGTAATAATAGAAATGGATACTTATGGCGGGTCTGTGAATGATGCAGATGATATCAGGACACGGATCATGGAATTCTCAGTACCGGTATGGGTGTTTATAAACAAAGATGCTGCATCGGCGGGCGCCCTGATATCAATAGCGTGTGACAGCATATATATGGCCCCTGGCAGCAGCATAGGGGCGGCTACCGT
>CBDUCT010000476.1:0-2730 GCA_965365715.1 uncultured Cyclobacteriaceae bacterium
GCGGCTACCGTTGTGGTACAGGATGGTTCAGCGGCACCTGACAAGTATCAATCCTATATGAGGTCTATTATGCGTTCCACTGCCGAGGCAAACAACCGGGATCCGAATATAGCTGAGGCGATGGTGGATGAGGATATTGAAATCGACAGCATCAGCAAAGCGGGTGAGGTACTGACCTTTTCTACCTCTGAGGCAATAAAACATGGGTTTTGTGAAGCCGAAGTGAATTCCATAGAGGAATTACTGGAATTGAATGATATTACGAATTATTCCATCTCAGAGTTTACCCTTTCCTCCTCGGAGAAAATCATCCGTTTTTTCCTGAATCCTATTATCAGCGGGATTTTGATCCTGGTCATCATCGGGGGCATCTATTTTGAATTACAAACCCCGGGTGTAGGCTTTCCTTTACTTGCCGCGATAATAGCTGTGATCCTGTATTTTATCCCCTATTATTTGAATGGCCTGGCAGCCAACTGGGAGATCATTATGTTTATTGTCGGTATTGCCCTCATTGCCCTCGAGATATTTGTGATCCCCGGATTTGGAATAGCGGGGATCGCCGGGTTAGTATTAACTCTTGGATCTCTTATCCTGGTGATGCTTAATAATGATTTCTTTGATTTCTCTTTCGTCAAAGCTTCAGAGATCTTCCAAGCCACTGCCACCATCCTAGCAGGTTTGTTTGGCAGCATTATCATTATGTTCTTTGGAGGTATCAGGTTAACCAATTCAAGGTTATTCAAGAGAATTGCACTGCAGACCGTTCAGAACCGGAGGGAAGGATATACATCCAATTTTAAACAGGAACCAATGACTGGTAAAACCGGCACGGCCTATACGGTATTGAGACCCAGTGGTAAGGTGATGATTGAAGGGGCTTTATTCGATGCATCTACAAGAGGTGATTATATCGAAAAGAATGATAAGATCAAGGTTATAAATGACGAGGGGACCTCTTTGAAGGTTAAAAAACTGGATGAGTAAATTTTCCTTATGGATTTGCCATAATTCCTTTAAAATCCTGTAATAATAAGAATCCTGGCACGTTTTATGCAAAATCATGATTGGTAAGGTATGAACCTTTTTAAAAAGGATTTATAATTAAAAAGGCTACATTTGCAGAAATAAATAATAAGCTATGTTGATTAAATCTTCAATTGTTATTAATTCACTGATTGCGTGCTGTCTGACCTTGGGTATGTTCTTCCCTTTATTTGCCGAAGAAGGGTATGATATCACAATTCAAATCAATAATATAAAAGATACAGAAGTATATCTGGGCTACCATTTTGGGGATCAGAAATTTGTTAAGGATACAGCCAGGGTTGAATCCGGGGATATTATTCGTTTTACCGGGGATGAACCCCTATCTGACGGGATATATTTTATTTATTCGGCTTCAGTTTATTTTGAATTAATAGCGAATGAACCAAAATTCAAGCTGGAAACGGATACAGTTGATTTTATCCGGCATATGAAAGTAACGGGATCCCGTGAAAATGAGATCTTCAACAGTTTCCAGCGGTTTATGGCGGACAAGCAATCTGATTCTAAAATACTGACCGACCAGATGCAGGCCCTGGATCCACAGAAGGATGAGGTACGGTTACAGGAATTGAGAACACAGGTTCTCGGTATCCGGGATGAGATCGCTGAATATCAATTAAAATTAAGTGAAGAAAACAAAGGCACCTTTACTTCCCGGCTTCTGCTTGCCATGCAGAAACCGCAGATGCCAGAAATCCCGGCTGAAGAGGCCAATGATCCGGAAGCGAAGAACCGCCAGTTCTTTTATTACAAGGATCATTATTTCGATAATTTTGACCTATCGGATCCGGGATTGCTGAAAACCCCCCTTTATCAGCCTAAGCTTGATGATTATGTGGACAACCTCACCTTCAAGCACCCCGATTCCATAAAAGTATCCTGTGATTATCTTCTTTCAATGAGTGAACCCAATCAGGAAACATTCAGGTATGTACTGGTAAAACTTACCAATAAATACGAGACCTCAAAGATCATGGGAATGGAGGAGATCTTTGTATATCTTGCCGAGAACTATTACCTGACAGGGAAGGCATACTGGGCTGATGAAGACCTCATAGAAAAATTCCGGACCAGGGTAAATGAGTTGAAACCCAACCTGATCGGGAGTATCGCCCCGGAAATAGTTCTTTTGGATTCTACCTTGAATCAAATTCAGCTCAGCAATATTGACAGCCGTTTTGTGATCCTGTATTTTTTTGATCCGGATTGCAGTCATTGTAAAAAAGTGACCCCGAAATTGTACCAGCTTTACAAACAGATCAAAGTTAAGGATGTAGAAGTTTTAGCCGCATGTACCGTGACAGATGTGGATAAATGGAAAAAATATATCCGGTCTAATGATCTAGGCTGGGTGAATGGAATCGATCCTTATTACAGGAGTAATTTCAGGGCTGATTACGATATAAAGACTACCCCAATGATCTATATTCTAAATAAGGATAAAGAAATTATCGGCAAAAAGCTTGGGGTGGATCAGATAAAAGACTTTATAGATAACATGATCAAGTTTGAAGACAGCTGATGGCTGTCTTTTTTTTGCCCTGTGCTTTCGTAACAGAATCTAAACCACCACTGTGTGTGCTAAACCAGAAAAAAAAATATCCCGCCACAAGGACGGGATATATCAACCTAACCAACCTAAAACCTACCTCTATCACAGCTATCTTTCAGAGGTATTTT
>CBDUCT010000477.1:0-2728 GCA_965365715.1 uncultured Cyclobacteriaceae bacterium
CAGTTCAGGGAAATGAGGGTATGGAGGGTTGGACTCAAATTGAGTCGATTATTAATTAATATTTGAACATAATTTAATAGCGTTCATGCTGAGATTATACACATGCCTATAAATATTTGGTGAAATTATTTTTCATCAGGGGCTTTGAAAGGTTATGCCACATTTGACCTGATTCTGCTGTTATTTTTGAATCCTTTGATTCATAGAATTTGAGGATGTTATTTGAATATTCCAGTCCGATAAAGCGACAAATACGCTGGATCTCCTGCTGAGGTTGATGTAACAGATCTTCATATTTGACCCGTATTGCCCGAGCAGCACCAAATTTCCTGGTATAATAATTAGATAATTCCTGGTCTTCCAGCCACTGTTTTGCGAGGTGGTACATATGTTTTTCTCCCACGATCGTTTTCCTGAAACTTAAAGCCACATCGCGCCCATCTCGTATTAGATGGATATAATAAGGTTTAAATCCATTTCTCTCGAAATATTCAATAAAATACACGTTCATCATGCTCTTATTGAACCAAAACCGGGCATTATTTGCATGGGCATTCACTTCATGAATGGTTTTATAAGCATCCAGTAGCGATCTTCCGGCTGAATATTTCACTACAATTTCCGGATCAAATTGGCTATTCAGCCATGGTACAGGGTTTTTCCCAACAAATTCGCAAATATCAGATACCAGTTCAGTATAATTGTCCGAATCATCAAGGCTTCCGTAGAACCGGGCAATGGGATCAAAGGTCTTTAAAATATGTGGCGGATGAGGAGCAAAAACGCTATGGAGTTGGTTTAGCATAACCCGGAGAAGGTTGGAACCACTTCTTTGCGTACCGATAATCTGTATAGGTACAAGATCTTTAAAAACGTCCTTACTATTTCCCATCATATGGATCCAAAGAGTATCCCTGCCAGACCAGCGACAGGAATTATGATCAACAGATCCACCTTCAACCAGAAAGTCAGGATAAACGAGAGCACAAAAATAATCAATTGAAGCCACTCATGTGGCATTGATTGGATTATTATAAAACAGGCCGCAAAGATCATCCCGATCACCACCGGATGGACTCCCTTAAAAACTGCCTTCAGTATGGAGGAATTCTTAAAATAATCAATGAACCGGGAACATATCATAATCAAAATTCCAAGGGGTAAGAACATGGCTATGGTGGCCACCACTGCCCCGGAAATACCAGCCACCTTATAACCTATGAACGTAGCACTTATCATAATTGGCCCCGGGGTAATTTGTCCCATGGCTATACCATCGATAAACTCTTTTTCTGTTAGCCATCCAAGGTTTGTAACCACCAGTTCCTGTAACATGGGAATAAATACATACCCACCTCCGAACAAAGTAACGCTGACCAGGCTTAAGGTCGAAAAAAGTTTATTTAATAAAAATAGATTTTCAGGCAGAACACCTTTAGGTATCAAGGTAGATACAATCACCGATATAATGAATACGAGTAAGACAGTGAGCCAAAACAAGTTATCTTTTATTTCCTTTCGCAGGATTTTCGAAAAAGACAGGGTATTGGTTTGCGGTTCATTTTCATCTTTATCAGATGACCTGAATAATAAAACTCCGGCTATACCGCCTAGCATTACCAGAATTAGTGTTATGTAGAAACCTCCTATGAAACCAACGAAAATGAAGGCCAGTATTGCCAGAATATATTGCTTATAATCCCGGATATTTTTACGGGTCATATTTATGGAAACGGCCAGGATGATAGCTGCCACAGCAGGCAATACCCCATCGAAGAACTTTTGGAACTGGGCTATATTCCCGTATTTAAAGTAGGCTACCGATAGTCCTAGTATCAGGAAAAATGAAGGTAGGATTACCGCCAGCATACTTATTATCCCTCCTTTTACACCCCTGAGGCGATAACCTATGAAAGTGATTACATTAACAGCTATGGGACCGGGAAGTACAGTGGCCAGGGAAATACCATCCAGGATGTCTTCATTCTCAATGGTTTTTTTCTTTTCTACAAGTTCTTTCTGAACAATGGATATCAGGGCCATGAAACCCCCAAAAGCGGTAGATCCGATCTTTAAAAACTTAAGAAAGAGATAGGAAAGGTCAGGTTTTCTTTGTGGATTCACGCCCGGTTAATCACTTTTAGTTTTACTGGTACGCATTATAGTAAAAATAATATTCATTATGTATAAATCTGTTATGTAAATATGAGCATATATAGTTATTGCAAATTAATAAAAGCCATATAACTTAAGTTGAATACAAATCGATGGTGGATTAAATAATTTGAACGTGTAGAGATTGTTAAAATGAAACGATTGAGTATTTTTATGTAATCCAAGATGTTGAAAATGGACGCGAAGGGCTTCAGGGATAAATTTACACCGATTCTTTACATTGCTTTAGAATTTTATTCTAGAAAGCTGTTTTTATCCATATTATGTCTTTCATTCATCAACGTGACTTTAGTATCTGGGCAACAATCGGTTGCCCGAAAATGGAATGAGGTGCTCTTGGAAGGGATCCGAAATGACTATGCGCGACCTACCGTTCATGCCAGGAATCTATTCCATACTTCTATAGCCTTATACGATACCTGGGCTGTTTATGATAGCGAAGCCAAAACCTATCTGCTTGGACAGAATATTGGAGGATATGATTGCCGTTTTAACTGGATCCCGGTATCGTCAGATAAAAAAGCCTCCCGGGAAGAAGCGATGAGTTTTGCAG
>CBDUCT010000478.1:0-2726 GCA_965365715.1 uncultured Cyclobacteriaceae bacterium
CAGGCAGATTAGCCATTTCGAGCTCGATCGGATAGGTTATAAACTGTTCAACATCTTCAGTGGCCAGATTTCTGGAAGTAGTAATCACCTGAACCTGATTATTCGTTACATCGGGTACTGCACCGATCGGGATCTGGGTCATAGAATACAGTCCCCACAGTACAACAGCAAACACAAAAAGAAATATGATCAATTTATTGCGTACACTGAATTCTATGATATAATCAATCATTCAAAAAAACGGTTAAAAAGTATTTACTTCTTTCATATTATCTGCTAAAAAATATAACTGCGATTACTATATTAAAAATATTCAGAATTATCTAATTATAATAAAGGAAGCTTGTATCATTTTCACTAATGAAGCTTATGCAAAATTTAAATCATTAATTCAAATGTAATAATTAAGTCTGAAGAAATCCTGATGGTCCTCTATGCAAATCCATAATGTGAAATTTTTTACTTATTTTTATTGGTTAAACTGGCAACCAATAATGAAATATCGACTCTGCATAGTACTTCTTCCTGTCATTTTTATCGAATTCAATGCTTTATCTCAGCACAATCAAAGCCTGGACAGTCTCCAGGAGGTTTATTCCAGACTATCTGATTCCGAAGAAAAGATACTGACAGTTTCGCATTTGTTCAATGCTGTAATATACAGTGATCCTGATCTTGCGAAGAAATATGCCCTTGAAGAACTTGCTCTATCTGAAAAATTTAAAAAGCCAAGGGGTGTAGGAATGGCGAATTATCACCTGGGCACTTATTACACGGTTAAAAGTTCACTGGATTCAGCTACCATTTTTTTCAATATAGCCCTCGATTTATTTAGAAAAGAAAATCTGAAGCCTGATATGGCATTGGCTTATTCAGCCCTGGCAATGGGAGAAAGTGAAAAAGGAAACTTTGATAATGCGCTCGTTTTAATTGATTCGGTCATTTCAATTTTTCAGGGATTACAGGACCCATACAGAACCGCGGTGATGCTGGGATTCAAAGGTGGAATATACAGGGATAAAGGAAATTATATTCTCGCTTTGGATGTATCCATTCAGTCATTACGTGTAATCGACACCTTGAACAAACCCATTCGGAAGGCTGATATCCTGATACAACTTGGAAATATAGAGTTTCATTTAGGTCATTACAAATCATCATTGGATTATTCACTTCAGGCTTATGATATATATAAGAAATATGATGATGAAATAACACTTGCCAATACTGCTAATGATATAGGAAAAACCTACCTGGAACTTTCTAATTATCCTGCTGCAATTCAATATCTGGACCAGGCCTTGGAACTAGCCACGAAATTTGATGTTCCAGGTACTGAAGCGGCTGCACTGGTATCACTTGGCAAGGTAGAAATTGCCCGTGGCAATTACCGTAAGGCCGGTGAATTACTTCAACAAGGTTTGCTTCTCCATGAACAAATAAATTTTAGACTGGAAATTGCGGAGGCCCTCAATGGGTTAGGGATAGTTTATGGTCATTTGAAACAATTGGATGAATCACAAAAATACCTGGATAGGGCTATTTTACTATATGATACCCTGGGGGCGAAGGATGGTCTGAGTAATGCCTATCGAAACCGGGCAGCAACCTTTGAAATGGGAGATAATTACTTCGCAGCCCTGAGGGATTATAAAACATTTCACGAATTGAAAGACACGATATTTAATGCCACTAAATCAAAACAAATTGAAGAAATCCGCACAATTTATGAGACCGAAAAGAAGGAACAAGAGATCATCAACCAGAAAAACGAAATAGAATTGTTAATCCAATCGGCCAGGGTGATCTCCTTGCAACGTACTTTTTTAGCCACAGCGCTAATTTTGTCAATCCTTATTTTTGGGATAGGGTATTATGCCATCAAACAGAAAATGAACAGAAACAAGTTGGTCAGGGAAAAATTGGATGCTGAATTGGAATTCAAGAGAAAGGAATTAACATCCCATGCGCTCCACCTGGCTCAGAAAAATGAAGTTCTGGAGGAACTTAAACAAAAGGTCAAGGACATACGGTATAACAATCACGAACCGAGGCGATACAATCAATTACTGCAGACTATTAATTTTAATCTTCAAGCAGATAATAACTGGGATAATTTCCGTAAGTATTTCGAAGAGGTGCATAAGGACTTTAATAGCACAGTAAAGCAAAAATTTCCTTCAATAACAGCTAATGAACTCAGGTTGATGGCCTTGTTAAAATTGAACCTGTCTTCCAAAGAAATTGCCAACTTGCTTAATATTTCACCGGAAGGTATAAAAAAAGCGCGATACAGGTTAAGAAAAAAAATGAATATAAATTCAGATGAATCCCTACAGGGACAGATTATAAATCTTTAGATTATTAAATGTATTTGTTTCTAAGCATTTTATCTTAGCCTTCCATGATTAAATCAATACAAAAAGCCGGCATATAAATACCGGCCTTTTTGTTGAAACCATCCTTCCAGATTACTTTATCTTGAAAGGAAAGTTTCCATTTATCAAAATATCGTAGATTTATGATGTCTACCCTAAGCTAAAATTAATCCATCTTTAATTATCGCATTCGCCAAGTATCTCATTTACCTGAGACTCTGTTTCAAAGAATTTATTGATATGCGCAGTACCTCGAATAGATATCTCAACATAATCACTTTCAATATTCGTAATAACACCACCAAATTGATTAGCAAGCAATTGTGAACTGATGTCTTCACCGGTTAA
>CBDUCT010000479.1:0-2725 GCA_965365715.1 uncultured Cyclobacteriaceae bacterium
TTATCAAACAGGGATTCCTTTGCCATCAGGTAATTGCTTTCAGGATTATCCGGGGAAACACATCTTTCATCTCCCCAGAAGAACTTTATCCTTGCCCATGGAATATGAGGTTTTTTGAATTCAGATAGGAAAGAATATACTGTTCTTGGTGTACTCCCTCCGGATAAGGCTAAATTGAAGCTTTCTGAAACCGCCTCAACCGATATAATGGAACGCAGATAATCGGCAATTTCCTGATAGTTATTAAATACTTCAATTTTAAATTTACGATCGATCATAGCTCGCAATATATTCCATCATTTGATAGATTTTTACATGGATATCTCCATTGATTTTCTTTGCCTTCTATTATTTTATCAGCATTTTCCGGGCCCCATGTTCCAGCAGGATAACCATAGAGTTTTATGTCCTTATTTGATTCCCATTCCTTGAGAACAGGGTCAATGATCTTCCAGGCTTCCTCAACGCTGTCACTTCTTGGATATAATGTAGCATCTCCATGTACAGCATCCAATAACAATCTCTCATATGCCTCAGGAATGTATATGTCGGCATAGTCAGAATAACGAAAATCCATATTGACACTTTTGGTTTTAAAACCAGTTCCCGGTGTTTTAATTCCGAACTTTAAAAGTATACCCTCATCCGGTTGAATTCTTATAACAAGAATATTGTTCTTATCAACGTTTTCATGTCGCTCCTTAAATAAATAGTGGGGTGTGGACTTGAAATGAATGACTATCTCGGTAACTCTTGTTGGCAGACATTTTCCGGTCCTGATATAAAACGGGATGCCTGACCAGCGCCAGTTGTCGATAAAAGCTTTCATGGCTACATATGTTTCTGTTTCAGAATTTTTATCAACTCCGGGTTCTTCCCGGTACCCATTTACCTTTCTATTACCTATATGTGCCGAAGTATATTGACCTCTGATAATATTCTTACTTATATCTTCTTTAGAAAATCTTCGGATTGACTGGAATACTTTTACGGTTTCATTTCTAATTGATTGGGTGTGCATATTGACAGGAGGTTCCATAGCTACCATGGCTAATAAATTGAACAAGTGATTTTGAACCATATCTCTTAGTGCCCCTGAAGATTCATAATACCCTCCGCGATTACCAACACCAACTTTTTCAGAGGCAGTGATCTCTATGTGATGAATATAGTTCCGGTTCCATAATGGTTCAAATATGCTGTTTGAAAAGCGGGTAACCAGGAGGTTTTGTACTGTTTCCTTCCCCAGGTAATGATCAATTCTGAAGATCTGATCTTCTTCAAAACAGGCATGTAAATGTGTATTCAGTTCCCTGGAAGATCTTAAGTCATATCCAAAAGGTTTCTCAATGATCAATCGCTTGAATGTGCCATCCTGATCATCATTCAGATTAAACTTTGACAGGCCCTTTGCAATAATTTCAAATAAGCTGGGCGGTGTTGATAAATAAAAAAGAAAATTTTCCGGCAGTTTATTGGTTTTACACAACTCATCAAGCCTTTCCTTTAAAGTATGATAAGATTCAGGTTCAGAGGTATTTAGCCGGGTATAATACACCAGTTTGCTGAAGTCTTCCAACATTTCTGATTTGGAATCATCTGAATTTAAAAATTCAGATTTCAGGATCTTATGCCTGAACTGTTCATCACTCATTTCAGTTCTGCTGACACCCAGGACTAAAAATTGATCCCCTGTTAATAAGTTGCCTTTATACAACCTGAATATTGCAGGAATTAACTTCCTTAAGGTTAAATCTCCAGAGGCCCCGAAAATAACCATTATGAACTTGTCATCAACTATCATGTTTTGGTGTTTAAGTAATAAATAGGGCTACAGGTTTTCGGCTTTAGTAGCCAGTTTATTTCTCCTTAAGTAAAACCTGCTGAGAATACCTATGATATTCGCGGTAACGATCATTAAAGCGCCCAATAGTTTGTTAAACTTCATCTCCTCATCGAGCCAGAAATAACTGACGGTCATGGTGATAGGAATGATGATGTAAAATATTAAACTGGTAACAGTGGTATTTAGTTTTGTAGTTACATTGATCCATAATGTGTGGGCCATGAATGTTCCACAAATGCCTAAATACAATAAACTGTACCAGTCGGCATTATTCAAATTAAAATCAGCCTTATGAAAACGCATATTCTAGACCGGAGAAAGTCTCTCCTATTCTTCATCCTACATGTTCTCGCTCTGGGATCCATATTCGCTCAACCTGAGGATCCCGGTATTGGAGCTCCCGCTCCGGAATTTATCCTCAAAGATCTCGATGGCAATGAGATTACTATGAATTCGTATCGAGGTCAATTTGTAGTTCTTCATATCGCGACTACCTGGTGTCCTTATTGCAATGCAGAGGCTCCTTACCTGGAAGAGCTTTACCAGCAGTATGAAGAGCAGGAAGTAGCAGTCCTTATCATTGATGTACGTGAACCAGGTGAACTCGTTGATGAAAAATTGAGGCAAAGGTTCGGGTTAACATTTCCTGTTTTATTGGACACTGATGGTCAGGTTGCGGGTGCCTTTGCCCCTCCGGAAGTGCTGCCTGAACTGGCAAGAGATGAAATTATGTTGGCCGCAAACATCTTGATTGATCCGGAAGGCAATATTCAATATATTTCTCGTCGCGACTCTCGAAACTTTTATTCTAAAGTGATGCACCTTAAAGAAAAACTCGATGAATTATTGCAAGCAAACTAAGACAAGTAGCACAATTGT
>CBDUCT010000480.1:0-2718 GCA_965365715.1 uncultured Cyclobacteriaceae bacterium
CTGCCCGGCTTGTTCGTCGGATGTATATGACTCAGAATATAACCTGCTTTTAAGTCCTTTCAATTTTGGATCCAACCTGACCAGAAAAGCTTCTTCGGGAAGTCCGCCCCAATCATTGTGCCACATAGCTTTATGTCCTGCTGCACACCTGCTTCGTTTCATGGTCAAAGGATTATCATTCCCTGTAATCAAAGCAGGTATCCAGTCACAATGCTCCACCCATGAAAAGGCATGCGCCTCGACCCCCGGATCGGCCCTGATAATATGCAAAATCTTAGCCCAGAACCATTCGGATGAATAAACGCCGCCTTCATATCTGGTGTAATCAATCCCGTCCCAGGTTCTTGATAAATTATTAATCTCTTCCGCTTCCTGCACGGCCGTATGATCTTTCCAGAGTATGAACATGGCATTAGGATTGTCTTCAAAACCCTGCTTAAGTGATAAAGGTATGCCTTCCTGATCAACTGCTACTGGTGTTGATCCTGTGGTATCTATTCCAATCCCTTTTATCGCGTCAACGGAAGTGCCTGATTCTGACATGATTTCCCGGATGGTATGCTTCAAACCCTCAACATAATCCAGGGGATGCTGCCGGAATTGATTTTTGGCCGGATCACAATATAATCCTTTCTGCCATCTCGGATAATAGAAAACCGAATTACAAATTTCAATACCGTTCTCGACATCTACCAGGATGGCCCTGACAGAATCGGTGCCATAATCAAGGCCAATAACATAGTTTTGATTATCCATGACAATGCTTGTTTAAAAAATAAATGTCATGCTGACATTTTATTAAATTTAAAGCACAAATTCTGATTTTCAAAGATATTTTCGAATAAATCCGGAGAGTGTTTGTTAAATCACAAAACTGAGACCATTCCTGACAAGGTCAATATATCTTTTCTTATCAAATCGATAGAGATAGGCTCCTTTTTTTGAACTCTTTTTATCTTTCTCATCCAGTTTTTCAAGCAAATTCATAGACAGTATTTTCCTGCTGAAATTTCGCTTATCCAGTTCCTGTTCATAAATAGCTTCATACAGACTCCTCAACTGCGGGATGGTAAATTTTTTAGGTAAAAGTTCAAAGCCGATAGGCTGGTGTTTTGCCATGGTCTTCAGCTTTTTCTTTGCCGCTTCCACCATTTGGAGATGATCAAATATTAGCGGGGGAATATTGTCAGTGGGTACCCACTGGGCCCCGTATTCAGCGGAAAGTTTCATGTTCGGTTTCATCTTGATCAGAGCATAATAGGCCACTGACATTGTCCTTTCTACCGGATCTCTTTTAACCTCGGAAAAAGCCTTCACTTCTTCCATATAGATGTTTTTTAATCCTGTGAGTTTATGCAGGATCCGGGTAGCTGCGTCATCCAGACTCTCATCCTTTCCAACAAATCCTCCGATAAGTGACCACTTACCTTTTTCGGGCTCAAGGGCTCTTTTTGTCAGCAACAGATTGAGCTGATTTTTATCGAAACCAAAAATAATACAATCTACGGCGACCAGTAGATGGTCCGCATGGGCATAGCGTTTAATCATAAAAATAACGTCACCAGCAAAAAATCAATTCATTAATGCAATATATAAAATTTGTATAAGACTTTATAAAAATCCGTTCTTTTAATGGAATCATACTATCTTTGTGTAAAAAAGTACATTAAATGAAGAGGATATTTGGCGTAATAGTAGTCGTGGTTGTTATCTTAATTGCAGGAGGATGCGGGGATCAGGAAGAGCCGGCCCCAAAACAAAAAACCCCACCTCCAATTCAACAATAAGCAATATCTGGATTTCTCTATAGAGCAGACTTCTATTTGAATTTCTTTTTGACCAGGTAGTTCAGTCCCAGTGCCACAACCCAAAGGCTCAACGCAATAATACCATACTCGAAGGAATATTGGGTTGATCTAAGGCTGATCCAAAGGGCACCAAGAGAAGCAATGATCAGTATCCAGACCAGGATTTTTATCATTCCCGGCAAAAGATTTGCTTTTTTATTCAACTCTTAATTCTTAGTTTTAAATATTGGATCAAAACTAGTTAAAAACATTGTCTTTTAGGTTCATAAGTTAACAATACAATGGGGTCAGAAACGAGATACGTGCTGTTGCTGTTATTTTTATACCTTGCAAACTCAGCCTATTCACAACCCTGGCCGGGATACAACACCAGCAGATATGCAGGTATGCACTCCCTGCCTTACCAGCCCGAAATTCATTCCGTCATGCCCTCGGACTGGGACATCAATGTATTTAGTGCCAACCTGACCTTTTTCAATGAAAATTTTTTCGGGATCGATCCTATGCAGGAGATCAGTGATGGTAATGTAAGCAGTGTTAGCGATATCTCCAAAAACAGGACTGGATTCGTAGATGCCGTCATTCAGTTCCCTTCCGTCGCCTACAGGATCAACGAGAAATCAACTGTTGGGTTTTCATGGAGGCTGCGTGCTATCATGGTCTCCAATACTTCTTCAGAAGGTGTGAGAAATTTTATAGATGATATTGAAAATCCGGGAGGATTAACCTCTTCGTTCAATAATGATTTTGCAAGAGGAATTATTGGCACCTGGGGCAGTTATGGTTTTATTTATTCTAGGGAACTGTTAAACAAGAACCGGCACAGACTATATGGTGGGATAAGCTTAAATCTAATCAGCGGTGGAGGATCAGCATACCTTGACATCTCCGATGCAAGTTTCAATTATTC
>CBDUCT010000481.1:0-2716 GCA_965365715.1 uncultured Cyclobacteriaceae bacterium
AGAGCACCACGCTGGCAGCGTGGGGGTCAACGGTTCGAATCCGTTATGCTCCACAGAAACCTTCCGGGATAAGCCTGGGAGGTTTTTTTATTGCTATTCAGGTGCCATTTTTGTATTGTAAGTTTTCATTTATTTCTTACATTATGTTTATGGATTAACCTTTCAGATCATCCTGGCGGAAACAACATAATTTGATCCAGTACAGATTCTGAATATTAAGTTTTAAATAAAATCTTAAATTTGTCTTATCTTGTTATGCATTCTGCATCATCAATTTTTTTTAGTATAATTCTGTAAAAATGAAACAAGCTATAATAATCTCGTTCTCTACATTAGTTTTTCTTTTTTCCTGTACTGATAATCAGAGGGAACAAAGTTCAGGAGATTCTCCTTTAAAGGTGGAAATCAGAAAAGATGGTGACGGTTTTCAATTGTTTATAAATGATGAGCCATCTTTTATCAAGGGGGCCAGAACAATAGGCACGAAGTATATGGATAAAGTAGCTGAATATGGCGGCAATGCTGTCCGGATAGGTTACCGGGAAAATGTTGAAGAAGTTATGGATGAAGCCCACCGGCTAGGCTTAACGGTATTGTTTGGCCTTCCCGTCCAGGCTGAAAGAAATGGGTTTGATTACGGAAACAGGACTACTGTTAAAGAACAGTTTAAAAGGATGGAAGAAATAGTACGTACATACAAAGACCATCCGGCTCTACTTATGTGGGCCATCGGGAATGAGTTGGACCATATTCCAGGAAATGACGATTATAATCTCGAAATGTGGGATGCGGTCAATGATATCGCCAGGATGATACATGATGTCGATGGAAATCATCCAGCCATGGCAGTAGTCGGAAGAGGGAATAATACTAAAATGAAAGATATTGTGAAGCGATGCAACGATGTTGATCTATTGGGTATCAATACCTATGCGGATATCTGGGAAATTCCTGACTGGTTACGTGAGTATAAATGGAACAAGCCCTTTGCGGTTACGGAATGGGGACCCAGTGGTCACTGGCAAGTACCAAGAACAAAATGGGGTATGGTAATAGAGGAGACCAGTACGGAAAAGGCCAGGGTATATAAGGAGCGATATGAAAAAGTAATAAAAGCGGAACCATGGTGCATAGGATCTTATGTTTTTTTGTGGACAAGTAACAGGCAAGAAAGGACGCATACCTGGTATAACATGTTTCACGATGATGGATCTGAAAAGGGACCTGTGGAAGTGATGCATTATGAATGGACAGGTGAGTGGCCGGACAATAGAACACCAGTAATCGAATCATTAAATATTAATGGATTAAATGCGGAGGATAATATATTATTGATGACCTCCACACTATATCAGGCAAAGGTTCATACAAGTGATCCGGATGGTGATGATTTGACTATTGAATGGGAACTTGTTCCGGAAAATAAAAAATTCGGAGCTTATGCAGGGCAGGGAGAAACCAAGCCATCACCTCTTGCTGGAGTTATCAAGGAAAAACTGGAAGGAGGGAGTCTCGTAAAGTTTGTGTCACCAGATGAAATGGGTGGAAATTTCAGAATGTTCGTCTATGTCAATGATGGGCACAACCATTCAGCTGTAGCCAACATACCTTTTCATATTATAGAAGAGTAATATCTGCTTTTGTATTTATCCCTGGAAAAATACCACCCTCGAATAATTCTAATTCTAGATATTGGAAATGTTACATTGGAGAAGTAAACGCATATAAAGTTCAGGACCTATCCGAATAATACAAATTGGACTCCTTATATTACAATAATTCAGCTCTCTAGTGAAATTTTCGCATTAGTCTTATACAAGAATATATTAATAAGTCGGATCGTGCGTTAATAGAATATGAAAGATTACGATAACCTGGATAGCAGTAAGGTATTTATATTAAATGACGAAGTTATTGCCGAGGCTTTTCTGGAATATTATAATGATATTCCTTTCATCAATATTTATGTGGATTATTCTGTTGATATGTATGTCAGGTTAAAAAGAAGATCTGATACAATAACTATTTTCAGGAATCTTAGCCGTGGATTAGTGAAATCTCTTGTTAAACATGGCTTTGCCTGTAATGATTCAGGTTCTATACAAATGCGATTGCACTTGAACTAAAATAAAAAATCCCGCGTGATAGCGGGATTTTTTATGGATTAACCAAATGAGCAACTAATCCTCATCATCATCAAAATCATCATCCCCATCATGGTCTTCTCCAGCATCCAGCATTAGATTAAGCTTTGACCATATAGCTGCTGCAATATCTGAATTGGAATTACTATTTATTCTCACAATTCCGTCAACATCAGCATTTGCCTCATTAATATTTATACTTTCCAGGAACTGATCCAGGTTGAATAATATCAGGACCTGATTAAGGGCTCCACCATCAATTTGGATCCCTGACTTACGTTCAATTTCGAACTCGATATGCCTGTCACTGGAATACTGAACTACTACAGGATCAGAACCCTCGACATTATATGTAAATTCAATATAGATTGAATGACCATCTTCGAGGATCGGTTCCAGCTTTAATTCAATTTCTTTGTATACACCAGGGATAACATCCGCAATGCCAAAATCAGGATTGCTGGTCCCTGCGATCAGATCCACCACGAATCTTCCTTCAAATTCTATATCGAAATCAGAATCGTCAAAAGAGTCATCAGAATCGTCATCGCTCGAATCATCGTCGCTTGAGT
>CBDUCT010000482.1:0-2689 GCA_965365715.1 uncultured Cyclobacteriaceae bacterium
TTTGGATTCTCAAAAGTGCAAAGCTAATGTTTTTTATTCATTTATTATCAGTTCTTCAATTACTTTAGGAAAGTATTCATACTCAAGTTGATGTATCTTCTTTGCCAGGGTTTCAGGGGTATCATCCCGGTCAATTTTACACCGTGCCTGAAATATGATTTTTCCCTCATCGTATTTCTCATTTACATAGTGGATGCTGATTCCGGATTCAGCATCCCCGGATTCAATAACTGCTTTGTGAACATACATTCCATACATTCCTTTTCCTCCATAATTTGGGAGAAGCGCCGGATGAATATTTATGATCTTGTTCGGGAAAGCCCTGATCAGTTCCACAGGGACAAGCCATAAAAATCCGGCCAGTACAATAAGGTCAATTTCCTCGCTTTTTAAGAGTTTAATAACCTTATCTGACTTGTAAAATTCATCCCTTGAAAAAATACAAGTTGGGATATTGTGCTTCTCAGCTCGGACGAGTGCATACGCATCAGGTTTGTTGGAACACAGAATTTTAATATTTCCAGTTGAGGAACCTTTGAAATGTGATATTATCCGTTCTGCGTTTGTGCCACTTCCCGAGGCAAATATCGCAATGTGTTTCGTCTTTTTATTATCCAATTTTTCTCACTTTATGAGTTTAAAAAATATCATGCTAATAATACCGCTTAACATTATCAGCTTACAAAATCCACTCAAAAGATAAAAATCCCTCTTCGAGTCAGCCCTGATCAACCTCTGAATGAATATCACAGCTGGGATAGCTAAAAATACAAAATATATTTTTAAAAAATAATTATCCTGTTTTAATGTTAACCATACGACTGATCCAATAAAGATCATTAATATAAAAAGTACAATTCTTTTGGTTTTTCTTATGCCAAGGACGACGGGCAGTGTCTTACACCCAAATGCCTGATCCCCCTTCCAGTCTTCAATGTCCTTTACGATCTCCCGTATTAGATTAATGAAAAAAGCGAACAGGGCATAAATTAAAACGATCAATTGGTTTCTCGGATAAAGTATTATTACAACCAACAGACCTAAGGCTGTAAGGAATGCGATCGTGACATTTCCTACAAAAGGTAATCTTTTAAGTTGATTGGAATAAAACCATAATAAAAACGCCGCCATCAAATTGATCCCGCCTATTATCAGGTTAATAAAAAAACCAATCAATACACCAAAAAAACTGAAGACGATATGTGTCGTTAACGCGATCCGCCTTTTGATCAATTTCCCTACTACTACTTTATCCGGCCTGTTTATGTAATCAATTTTTATATCATAATAATCATTGATAATATATCCTCCGGCAGCAATTAATACTGTTGAAGCAGACAGCAGAAATAAATTAGGATCAAAAAGATAAAGGCTAAATGGATCATCCATACCAACAAGAAAAATAGCAGTGAAATACTGGGTCACAAAGATGATTATAAGATTAGGTAAACGGATAAGCTGAACGATCTCCCTCGGGCTAAGCCGGTTCTCTGATTTTCCTTCTTTTTTTGTCAACATTGAATTGCGGTTTTTAAATGATCCCCATTGATGTCAGCTTTTTATTATAGATATCAAACGATAGTGTATCAAAGCACACGAATATAACCAGCTTTACTGATCCCGCCTGACTATTATATTGTATAACTGCATCAATGGCAATATCTGCTGCTGCCTCTAAAGGATATCCATAAACACCTGTACTGATATTGGGGAAAGCTACAGATTCCAATCCATTTTTTTCTGCCAGTTTCAGACTATTTTCATAGGCTTTTCTTAAAAGGACAGGCTCATTGAAGTTTCCTCCCTTCCATACCGACCCTACTGTATGTATCACCTTTTTGGCAGGCAGGTCACCAGCGGTCGTTATAACAGCTTCTCCCGTAGGACAGCCACCTTTTAGTTTTCTGATTAAATCACATGCTTTCATTATAGATGGACCACCGGCCTTGTGAATGGCTCCATCCACTCCCCCGCCTCCAGCAAGTCTGGGATTGGCCGCATTGACTATTGCGTCAACCTTTATTTTTGTAATATCTCCTTTTATTAACTGAATGTTCATAGTTATGGTTATCAAGGCATGGTTGAATGAAATACGACAGGTCCTTTAAATTCAACACAAATAGATTGCCCATTCCTTCACGATGTGTATAGACACATCCATTGTCAATATTTATTCTGTAATTTTTTCTTTCTATTACATGGTAAAGTATATCCTCAAGGGGTGTTGCATAATGTCCATGAATTATTGTTTTGTAATGGGTTTTTTCAGGGTCAACTACAAAATCTCTGATATGCAGCATTGAATCCCGATCACTAAACAGATCTGAGGAAAGATAATTAAATCCGGCATGAACTATAAAAAAATCATCAAGCTCAATATAAAAAGGAAGTGCATTAATAAATTCTATGTACCGATCTGGTATATCATCAACTGTATCAGTATTAAAACTCTCCAGGGTATCAAGACCACCCTTTGATGCAAAGTCCTGAAATGTAGTTTTATCATTAATGGCATTCAACAGTAATTGCTCATGGTTTCCCCGGACAGCCTGGATCTTGTAACCTGCTTCCATCAGATAGAAGACATAGTCGAGCACAGCCTTACTGTCGGGTCCTTTATTAATGAAATCTCCAGTAAAATATATTAAATCCGTAAGCTTTAAATATGGTAAATGTTCTTATCAGGCCA
>CBDUCT010000483.1:0-2689 GCA_965365715.1 uncultured Cyclobacteriaceae bacterium
CCTGAGTGTAACTGACACTGGATCAAATACCCCAATTGCTTTTATACGGAAAATGTTCGGTCCTGAATTTGAGATCAATATAGAGCCACCGGTGGAATTGATGCTGAAAAATAAATCCGCGGCAGAACTTGTCTCCTGGCTGCATAAAGCTTTGGAAGAAAATAAAAGAGGCCCCCTGAAGTTCGCTCTTCATCTTGAACCAGGTTATTCATTTAAAAATTGCCTTATGATATATGATGAATTGAAAAAAAGGAAATTGGTTGGCTAATTTTATCTAATGTTTTTCAAAAGAACAATGTAACTCAATCTAAAGACACATTAAAACAGGAAAACGCATTTCTACAATAATCATTTAATATTCAATACATGAAAAAGATAAAATACGCTGGCGACAGAAGGAAATTTATAAAAACAACTGCGGCTCTGGGCGGATTGTCCCTATTCCCTGAGTCATTTAAAGAAACAGGAATTATGAGTAAGATTGAAAAATCAAACATTTCAGAGTCAGATAAAAGCATCATTGGCGTGTATGGGCCATGGGCTGATGGACTTGTTGGAAGCACACCACAGTTATCTTTTAGAGATGAACAATGGAATAATATTGAATCATGGCGTGGTAAAGCTCTGCAAAAGGCAAAAGAAATAGTTTCCTCCCCGGATATCAATTGGACCCCGGATGTAATCTCTAAACGTAAATATGAGTATGATGGATTGGAAATAGAAGAATTAAACTGGCAATTACCCTATGGGAATAAAACAGAAGCGCTATTATTGAAACCAACGGGAGCAAAAGGTAAACTACCTGCAATTCTTGGGCTTCATGACCATGCCGGGAATAAATATTTTGGGAAACGTAAAATTACCAGGGTTGGTGATGATTTGCATCCCCTGATGAGGGAACATCAGGAGGATTATTATGGAGGTCAGGCCTGGGCAAATGAAATTGCCAAAAAAGGATATGTTGTCCTGGTTAATGATGCATTTTCCTTTGGGAGCCGAAGGGTACTTTTTAAAAATATGACAGAGATCCCCTGGGGACATTGTGCTACTGAAGGAATGACCGATAAGGATCCTGAAAGAATTGAAAATATTAAAGCATATAATGCCTGGTCGAGTGAGCACGAACACATAATGGCAAAATCTTTGTTTTGTGCCGGTACCACGTGGCCGGGAGTATTTCTATTTGAAGATCAATGTGCCCTGGAGGTTTTGAGCGCCAGAGAAGATGTTGATATTGGGCGAATAGGTTGTGCAGGATTATCTGGAGGTGGTTTACGCACAGTATATCTGGGAGGATTGGATCATAGAATAAAATGTGCTGTAAGTGTTGGATTTATGTCCACCTGGTCGGACTTTCTAATGAACAAATCCTACACCCATACCTGGATGACTTATGCACCTTTGTTACCTAAATATCTGGACTTCCCTGAGATCCTGGGATTAAGGGTGCCACTGCCAACCATGACATTGAGCAATAATCAGGACGGTCTATATACCCTCCCTGAAATGAAAAAAGCAGATAAAATATTACAGGATATATTTATCAAAGCTGATGCGCAGGAAAAATATAAAGGGATTTTTTATGACGGGGACCATAAATTTGATGCTCAGATGCAGGAAGATGCTTTTAACTGGTTTGATAAATGGCTTAAATAAATTAATTTGAAAACCTGTATATAAATCGAAATAGTATGAGAATGAAAACAGCCCTTGCATTAATAATTCTCCTGATGGGTTCTGGCATTTGCGTTGAGGCACAGAAAGCGACAATATCGGAACAAAAAGTGAATATGAAAACTTTTATGTATTCCGATCCGAATCCAGTCCCGGATATGTCTAAGAATTATCCATACTACAGATTCGATGGTTTCACGAATAAGGCCATAGATAAGGAGTGGAATATGGTAATTATGGAAAATCCTTATGTAAAGGTGTTCATAGCTACTGAAATTGGGGGTAAAATATGGGGTGCAATTGAAAAATCAACCGGAGGTGAATTCCTGTATTTTAATGATGTGGTAAAATTCAGGGATGTAGCCCATAGAGGTCCCTGGACATCAGGTGGGTTGGAAGATAACTTTGGAATCATGAGCCATGTTTCAACATGCGCTACACCACAGGATTATATCATATCCGAAAATCCTGACGGAAGTGTATCATGTACAATAGGAGCCATGGATCTGCATACCCAAACAAAATGGAATGTCGAAGTTATTCTACCTAAAGATAAAGCCTTTGTTAAGACCAGGGCTTCCTGGTTTAATACCAACAATATTCCAGTTTCTTTCTACCACTACATGAACGCAGCAGCCAAAACAAAAGGCAATCTTGAGTTTATCTATCCGGGAAGTCATCATATAGGACATTCTGGTAATGTGGGGGAGTGGCCTGTTGATAATGGAAGGGATATATCATTTTATGAAAATAATAATTTTGGATCTTATAAGTCATACCACGTTTTAAATGCTTATTCGGATTATATGGGTGGGTATTGGCATGACGATAATTTCGGCTTTGGGCACCTTGTGGATTATGCGGATTTGCCGGGAAAGAAACTATGGATCTGGGGGCTCTCCCAACAGGGTATGATCTGGGAAGACCTTTTAACAGAAACTAAAGGACAGTATATTGAATTCCAGTCCGGAAAATCTTTTAATCAGGCGATGACTTTGAGCAGTTTAACTCCTTT
>CBDUCT010000484.1:0-2687 GCA_965365715.1 uncultured Cyclobacteriaceae bacterium
GCGTTTCAGTTTTGCGCTACAGGGGCTAGCTTATTGCGCAGATACACGAACTACTCATTCGCTTTAGAGCTAAATCTTGTTGAGCAAATCATTGAACATCAAACCGCCCAGACCCTGGTGGAAGACCCTGAGAGCGAAAGTGAAGCCAGTCCAATCTTTGTACTGGGATTGTACAGCCTGATGGAGGACTGGAAAAATGCTTATGCTGAATTTGGTACGATGGATCAGGAAGTTGTCTATAATTTGTTTTTCAACATCAATTTTTTGGAAGGACTCATCATCATAATCTTACTGGTCTTAGCCAATTATATATGTTTCAATCCCAGGTTTCCTGCCATGAAGAATTTGGATGACACGTTTAAAAATCTGATCGGGATTTATCTTGGCGGAGCATTGGTATTCACATTGTATTATACTTTCCGTATTGAAATGGCTATAGGGTTCAATCATATGTTTGTGGAATCGGGGGCCCCATATGTAAGCGGGGCAGATGAATCCCTGGCTGGAACCGGCAATCAGGACATTCTGGATTTCAAGATCATCTGGATACATATTTATTCCATGGTTTTCTTTTCGCTGATCACCATTACCAATATATTAAAATTCAGGAACGAAAAATTAGGACAGTTCAACCTAATTATAAATGGAGTAACCTTATTTGCATTTCTGGTACAGGGATTATTGACGCTCAGTGCTCTGAGAGAGAGTTTTATTGATCCTGAATTTCCCGATCGGTTTATCCCGGGCATCGAAAATATTCTGATCAGGTATCTGGCGATAGTGGTGTTTGCCTATATGGTTGCAGTTAATTACTGGCTTATCCGCCAGAAGTTTATGAAAGAGGACATTAAATTGTACATGAATCTTTTTATAGCACTTGCCACACTATGGATTTTGAGCAGTGAACTGTTCCATTGGCTGGATTTTGCCGGTTATACATCGGCTGACAAACTTGGATTAAGCATATTGTGGGGTGTCTTTTCCCTGATCCTGATCATTATCGGAATATCGAATAAATTAAAATACCTTCGTGTCGGTGCCATTATTCTGTTCGGCATCACTCTGCTCAAGCTATCAATATATGACATCAGGGGAATGGATTCTCTGTCAAAAACGGTTGTTTTCATATCCCTTGGCATATTACTATTAATAATTTCCTTCCTGTACAATAAGTACAGAAAGATCATATTCTAGCATCCACTTTTTAAACATAAATAATTGGCCTCTTTGATTTTAGCAAAATTCAGGGAATAGACCACCACTATTTTTCATTTAAAAGCTATTTATCCCTATTTTTGCAGCTTAAAATCACAAAATATGCATTTAAGCGAACAGGAAATCCAGAGAAGAAACGACAGGGAAGAACTCGAAAAATTAGGTATCGATCCCTATCCATCCGAAACATTCCCGGTAAACGTTTCTACCCGCGATATTCATGAGAACTATGAAAAGCGGAAAATGGATTATAAAGATATTTCCATTGCTGGCCGGATGATGAGCCGAAGGATTATGGGGTCTGCTTCTTTTGCTGAGAAACAGGATTCCAGGGGAAGGATCCAGATATATGTGCGCCGGGATGATATTTGTCCGGGTGAGGATAAAACCCTGTATAACACAGTTTTCAAAAAACTGCTGGGAATAGGGGATATCCTTGGGATCAGGGGTTTTGTTTTTACTACCCAGACAGGAGAGATCTCTATTCATGTTAAAGAACTGCACCTTCTATCCAAGTCTCTAAAACCTTTACCCATTGTGAAAGAAAAAGTTGATGAGGCTGGCAATATACAGACCTGGGATGCTTTTACTGATCACGAACAAAGATACAGGCAACGGTATGTTGACCTGATCGTGAATCCTGAGGTTAGAAATACCTTCGTTCAGCGAACGAAAGTGGTCAACTCGATCCGGAATTATTTGAACGACAGAGGTTATCTGGAAGTGGAAACACCGGTGTTACAGCCAATTTACGGAGGGGCAACCGCGAAGCCCTTTAAAACCCATCACAACAAGTTGGATATGAGTTTATACCTCAGGATAGCCAATGAATTGTATCTAAAGCGGCTGATCGTAGGTGGATTTGATGGAGTATATGAATTTGCAAAGGATTTCCGTAATGAAGGGATGTCGCGTTTCCACAATCCTGAGTTTACACAGGTTGAGCTATACGTAGCCTATAAGGATTACAACTGGATGATGGATCTGGTTGAAGAAATGGTAGAAAAAGTAGCCATGGACCTGCATGGAACAACAGAAGTACCGGTTGGTGAAAATGTAATCAATTTTCAAAGGCCCTGGAAAAGATATACTATGTTCGAAGCCATTGAACATTATACTGGCATTGACATAACCGGGATGGATGAATATCAGCTTAAAAAAACAGCTGTTGATATGGATCTGGAAATTGATGGATCCATGGGAAAGGGAAAGATAATTGATGAGATATTCGGTGAAAGGTGTGAGCCACATCTGATACAGCCAACCTTCATCACTGACTATCCCATTGAAATGTCACCTCTAGCTAAAAAGCACCGTTCAAAAGAAGGTTTGGTTGAGCGATTTGAAGCCATCTGCAATGGAAAAGAAGTATGTAATGCCTTTTCTGAATTAAATGATCCCCAGGATCAGAGAGAACGCTTCGAAGATCAGCTGGAATTGGGAAAACGCGGAGATGAGGAAGCCATGGTCCT
>CBDUCT010000485.1:0-2656 GCA_965365715.1 uncultured Cyclobacteriaceae bacterium
ATGAGGCGGAGTCTCAAAAACCGATATTCAAAGTTTACGAATATATGGGTTTTCAGATTCTTGTAGGAAGAAATGCCAGGAACAACGATGAACTCACTTTTAAATACGGATATAAAGAGGATCTATGGCTTCATGCCAAAGACGTTAAGGGATCCCATGTCCTGATTAAATATCAGCCCGGAAAAAAATACCCCCGACCGGTCATTCAAGTTGCAGCTCAATTGGCCGCTTATTATTCTTCCAACAAGAACACCAATACCTGCCCGGTTATCTTTACACCCAGAAAATTTGTGCGAAAATCAAAAGGTCTGCCTGCCGGAGCAGTATTCGTCGATAAGGAGGACATTATTTTCGTACAACCAGGTGATCTGTAAATTTTACCATTCGTGCGATCATTCCAGGATCCTTTATGAATGATGATTAGTACTCAATCTAAAATTGCACTTCAGGATTTTATTACAATGTTCAGCATGGATTGATTAGCTGATGATCTACACCACATTAATTCTGACAGAATTATTCCGCGTTCTGCTTATTACCGGAATGGTACTTGTCGTTACATATATGTCACCCTGTTTCAATACCTTCCGGTCTACAAGGATACTTTGTATATCATTTACGGCATCATCGGTGGATTCGAACTTCTCATAATAAATAACTTTGACGCCCCATACAAGGGCCAGTTGAGTCAAAAGCTTTTCATTCCCGGTGAATATATAGATCTGGGCACTAGGTCTCTGTCGTGCTATATTAAAGGCAGTATATCCGGATCCTGTTATTCCCGTAATCACTTTGGCATTTGTTTCATTGGCCAGTTTACAGGCAGAAGCCAATACCCTGTCAAATAAGTATCCCTCAGAGAATTTATCCCCTTCATAATTTCGATTGAAAATAAAATCAACTCCTTTTTCAACAGATTCAATGATCCTCGACATACTTCTCACTGCAAGAGATGGATATTCCCCTGCTGCTGTTTCCACACTTAACATTACCGCATCAGCGCCGTCCATAATAGCATTGGCAACATCACTCGATTCAGCACGTGTAGGTCTCGGGTTAAAGGCCATGCTTTCCAGCATCTGTGTAGCCACAATCACAGGTTTTCCAGCTTCATTACATTTCTTTACAAGTTTTTTCTGGATCACAGGCACCCGTTCCATCGGGATCTCCACACCAAGGTCACCACGAGCTACCATTAAAGCATCAGCTGCAGCAATAATCCCATCGATATTATCCACCGCTTCAGGTTTTTCGATTTTAGCCACAATTCTTGCTGACTTGCCGCTGTCTTCAATGATTTTCTTCAGTTCCATGATGTCTTCTGCCCTCCTGACAAAAGAAAGAGCAATCCAGTCAAAATCATGTTCCAGGCAGAATTCAAGATCATCTCTATCCTTCTCGGTCAGGGAAGGAAGGGATAAATTAGTGTTTGGAAGATTAATGCCCTTTTTAGATTTCAGAACTCCACCATAGAGAACCTGTCCATGTATTTCCCTTTTGGCCTTTCCAATAACTCGGATCCCGATATTTCCGTCATCAATTAAAATGACATCACCCTTATCTACGTCTCCGGGCAAAGCCTGATAGGTGGTTGATATGACTTCCTTGGTCCCGACAACCTCCTTAGTTGTAATGGTAATCTTCTGTCCAACCTTAAGATCTACAGAGCCATTCTGAATTTTTCCTATTCTAATTTTTGGTCCCTGAAGGTCTGCCAGGATGGCCACCGGATTCGTTAATTCCTTGTTAATGGTGCGAATAATATTCATTCTTAAGAGGTTCTCCTCCTGAGAACCATGTGAAAAGTTTAACCTGAATACGTTGGCTCCGGCATTCACAAGTGATTGTATCTTGGACTTGGTATTACTGGCAGGACCTAAAGTGGCTACTATTTTGGTTCTGTTAAAAGATTTTTTCATTCTTTGGTATTAACTAAGATTAATTACAGGAACATAATACCATCAGATTATGATCCTTGGAATTAAATGTGAATATAATAATGATATTTCCTCAATAAATACGAATCGGGGTTTTTCTTATCCGGACCAACAAATTCTTCATGCGTTTCAGAAAATTAGATTTTCCTTCGATTTCAATTTATCTATTTCGAGAGACACAATATACTGCACTTCATTGATTTTCTGAAGATCCCTGAGAAAATCCTGATCACTCATGTCGCCTATTCTCCCATTCTTCATGATCAGGTAATCAAATTTATTAAGCTCAGGGATTAAATAGGACATTTTATCTGATTTCCTGTCATCCGATCTATTTTTCAGCATCCTAAGCCGGGCGTGCTCGGTTTCATAAATATAATTCGAGATAACAAGGTTTTCATTGTTCAGGAAAGAAATTACAATATCTTCTTCCTTTTTTAGATGCATACCCAGTTTGTTATTTATCAACCAGGCCAGGTGATAATCTTTTGATAATGAAATAATTCCAAACAGACTAAAGTCATAATCATAGTCTATTATCAGCTTATTTTTAGCCATAGGAATATATTTTCAGTACTATATTTGAATTTATTTCAAATGTAAGTCGAATCCTACAAATTTGATAAAATGATAAGATTAAAAAAAATTGTTTGACATTATATCAATAAATATCTTTCTTTGCAAAGTCAAAATTAAAAAGCATCTAAAATGTCTGAAAT
>CBDUCT010000486.1:0-2637 GCA_965365715.1 uncultured Cyclobacteriaceae bacterium
TAGATTAATTGCCCTTAAGACACTGTATCATCAGGTCTTTAGCTTTTTACCCTTCAGATATTTGATCATCAGATCGGCAGCCTTATCCGAAACCGGTTCATTTCCCAAAATATTCCGGATCTCTGAATAGTCTGTATAGATGCGATCCCTATAGTTAGTATCATTTAAAAGTTTATATATCTCATCATTCAGATGTTCCCTGTTCAGGTTTTCCTGGACAAGTTCCCTGACCACTTCACGGCCCGCGATAAGGTTCACCAGGGATATGAATTTCACCTTTACGACCTTTTTCGCAATAAACACAGATAATGCAGAATTTGACCGGTAGATCACTACCTGCGGAATATCCCAGAGCGCCGTTTCCAGTGTGGCTGTCCCTGAAGTTACAACTGCCGAATGCGCAAAGGCGAGTACATCGTATGTGCGATCATATACAATGGTAATATTGGGGATCTCTTTCACACTGGAATATAATTGCGAGGGGATGGATTTTATCCCGCCCAGAATAAATTGTGTTTCAGGAAAATCCGAGACCAAATCGATCAGGTTGGGAAGAATACTTTCTAATTCCTGCTTTCTGCTTCCCGGAAGCAGCGCGACATATTTTTCCTTATTAAATATCTTTGGATCCTCCAAAAAAGACTGGTCTGCTTTATGCTGGTTTACTGCATCGACAACCGGATTGCCAACATAATCCACTTCGAAGTCATAATTCAGATAAAATGCTTTTTCAAAAGGTAAAATAACGAACATCCTGTCAACAATCCTTTTGATCTTCTTGGCTCGACTGGTATACCAGGCCCAGACCTTGGGAGAAATATAATAATATGTTTTAATGTTCTTTTTACTTAAGAAAGAGGCCATTTTGAGGTTGAAACCGGCAAAGTCTATTAAAATTACGACGTCCGGATTATACTCGAGGATATCCCGCCGGCAATGCCTAAGGTTTCTCATTATCTTTCTGAAGTATAGCAAAACCTCAAAAAATCCCATGAAGGCCATATCATTATAATGTACGACCAGTTCGGCACCAGCCTCCTGCATATATTCTCCTCCCCAGCAACGGAATATGGCTCTGGAATCTCTTTTTTTCAGGGATTTGATCAGGTTGGCTCCATGGAGGTCTCCGGATCTTTCTCCCGCTATCAGATAATAACGCATTAAAACAATTTATTAATCACCATAGTACTCAGCATAACTGGTAGGGGTTTCATACAATTTTAAGGCATGCAGGGAAGCCCTCCCCTCAGATTCTTCTTTAATCAACGGAAAGAGGATATTCCAGAACTCAATGATCAGGTTTTCACAACTTGTCAGCTTATCCTTCATAAATGGCACATCCAGGTTGAGGTTTTTATGGTCCACTGCCTCAAGGACTTCCTCCTTTACGATCTCCTTCAGGTCTTTGAAATTCATTACAAATCCGGTATCCGTATCAAGGTCTCCTTTTATAGTCACAAACAGATCGAAATTATGGCCATGCCAGTTTTTATTGGCACAGGGTCCGAATACTTCCGCATTTTTTTCCTCACTCCATTTCGGATTATATAGCTTATGTGCTGCACAAAAATGAACTTGTTTGGTGATATAAACCATTCTCATTATATTTTTGTAATTATCGGTGCAAATATACTAAGAATCATGGCCACCGATAATTCATTTTAACAATCTAATAACAAACATTATGATTATTGTTACCGGAGCAGCAGGATTTATTGGCAGCCAGTTGATCAAAAAGCTGAATTCAGAAAATTTCAAAGCGATAATTGCCGTTGATAAATTCGATAATCCGGTGAAAAATGATCACCTGCAGGATCTAATGATACTCGAACGGGTTGACAGGGATTTGTTTTTCGACTGGATTGCTAAAAACTATGAACAGGCTGAATTTATATTCCATATTGGAGCCCGGACTGACACTACTGAATTTGACAGATCAGTTTTTGATACACTGAACACCGCTTACTCCAAAAAGATCTGGAAACGCTGTATAGATTATCAGATCCCATTGATCTATGCTTCATCCGCTGCCACCTATGGAATGGGTGAATATGGATATGTCGATAGTGAAGAGATCATCCCGTCCCTGAGACCCCTGAATCCTTATGGGGATTCCAAAAATGATTTTGATGCATGGGCCATATCACAAATAGAAAAGCCATTTTACTGGGCAGGATTAAAGTTCTTTAATGTATATGGTGCACATGAAGACCATAAGGGCCGAATGGCGTCTGTAATATGGCATGCTTTTCACCAGATAAAGAAAACGGGGAAGATGAAGCTCTTCAGGTCTCATAATCCTGATTTTCGGGATGGGGAACAGAAAAGAGATTTTATTTTTGTTCAGGATGTTGTGGAGGTCTGTTATTATCTGATGCGTCTGAGAAAACATTCAGGGATCTATAACCTTGGAAGCGGCACCGCCAGGACATTTCTCGATCTTACACGGCAAGTCTTCAGATCAATGGATGCTGAGGAAGTGATAGAATTCATTGATACACCCGAAGACATCCGGGATAAGTATCAATATTTTACTGAAGCCATTATGGGAAAACTCCGATCAATTGGATATGATGCTGATTTTACATCTCTCGAAAGTGGTATAGATCAGTACATAAAGGGATATCTGATACCAAG
>CBDUCT010000487.1:0-2637 GCA_965365715.1 uncultured Cyclobacteriaceae bacterium
GGTTGGTCCCGGCACCAATTGCCAATCCCTTTTTCTTTGCCATTTCACCGGACTCTATTACGGATTTCGCTCCTTTTACATCGACAGCAGCAGGTTTTTCCACGAAAGCATTCTTGCCGGCCTCAATTGCAGCCCTTAAATGCGCCGGATGAAAATGAGGTGGTGAGGTGACCAGCACATAATTGATCTCATCGATCTCCAGCAGTTTTTTATAAGCATCAAATCCCAGGAAACAGTTCTTTTCCTCCACGTCCACACCTACCTTAGCAAGTTGGGAACGGCATGCTTCAAGCCTGTCCTGGAAGGCATCTGCCAGACCTACAATTTTTATGCCACTGGCCTGCGCCTTTGCTCCCTCAGCAGCATCTTCAGTATGATAGCCTTCCATGGGATATATAATTTTCGTAGCGGCTTTAATTACGTCAAGAGCGGCTCCTGTTCCACGACCACCACATCCGATGACACCCACTTTGATCTCCAGATCATTTTTTACTGGTTTTGCAATCACATTTGGAAATGTAGTAATGGTAGCGGCACCTGCCAGACCAAGACTGGTATTCTCGATAAACCTTCTTCTTGTTATCTGATTTGACCTTTTTGAATTTTCAGTAGTTTCTTTCATGATAAGCATATTAAAAAGTGATTTTTCAATATAGGCAATAAAATAATCAGATTCAATGAGTATGATCTGAAGATTAAATGCCCCCTGTAATATTCATTCAGTTGAATCAAGCTCCTCAGCTCCTCAACCACCCGACTTTCAGAGTAAAAAAACATATCATAATTCATTTATTAACTGGCATCTGTTTCTAATCTTCCGTATATTCTGGAAAATTTTAAAAATCTAATCCTATGAAATGAACATGAATTTTAATCGTTCTAAATTCGCAAATATGAATGATTAAAATTTATGTGAATTCCTGAATGTCTTCAAATTTTTTGAACATTAAGGAATCAAAAAATTTTAAACAGATGAAAAACAGAAGAGATTTTTTAAAGAAAATGGCCGGTTTGACAACCGCAATCATGGCACCACTTCCCTTTACCAGTGGCTGCAATTCAATAATAGATACAGACCGTCTGGGAGATCTGCTCCCTAAGCGATTATTGGGTAAAACAGGACGGAAGGTTACCATGCTGGGACTTGGTGGATACCATATTGGATGGACCACAGAACGCAATGCACAGGAAACCATAGAAGCAGCACTACAGGGAGGCATACGGTTTTTTGACAATGCAGAAAGTTATGGGCCGCATACTGCAGAAATAAGGTATGGTAAATACCTGACGCCGCAATACAGGGATCTGGTATTTCTGATGACAAAATCCACTGCCAGGGATGCAAAGACGGCGCAGGAACATCTCGAAGCTTCTCTGAAAAGGATGAAAACCGACTATGTGGATCTTTGGCAGGTTCATGCTCTCAGTTCACCCGAAGATGTGGATGAAAGAATTTCTAATGGCATCCTTGATGTGATGCAGGAAGCAAAGGCAAGTGGAAAGGCTAAACACATAGGATTTACAGGCCACCAGAATCCTTATGCCCATGTGCATATGCTGGATAGAACAGCTGACAATGATATTTTTGAAACCGTTCAAATGCCAATCAATCCTGTTGATGCCGGGAACAAAGATAGTTTTATCGGGGAGGTCATCGAGAAAGCACATGCCAGAAAATTTGGCATCCTGGCGATGAAAACACTTGCTGCAGGAAGATTTTTCCCGGAAACCATTATAGCCGATGAAAAAGTCTGGGAATCAGAAGATCCGGTAGTGCCTGCACGATTGGCCTTGAAGGATGTTTTGAATTTTGCATGGAGTCTACCTGTCAGTGTTTTGATCACAGGCGCTGAGAACAGATCCCTCATCGAGGAAAAAATAACCATGGCGAAAGATTTCAGCAAATTATCAGAATCAGAGAGAATGGGTCTTATTGACAAGGTTGAGGATATATCCCAGAAGGGGGATGTGGAATACTATAAAAATGTATAACTCCTGAATTATTAAGATTGCTGAACACCAACATTTCCATAGGCAAGGCCTTTGGCTATTTCGCCTTCTTTACCGTGATGCTTTATATCGCTACCCGTCAAGTAATTCCAGTACTTAACGGTTGGGGCATGCATCCTGCATTGTCCTGGTTCATTACCAGTGGACTTTTAATATTTATCCCGATTTTTTTATTGGCCATTTTGAATGCAGGGAAAGAGCTCGCTACCAGGAATCCAAGATCAATTATGAATAGACTATGGTTAAAAAAGTTGAATTCTAAAGACTGGGCCTGGGCTTTGGGCGGCACTTTATTAATCCTGGTGCTTACGGGATTGATCATGATATCAGCGGAGTGGATCTCACAAAACCTGTTTAACGAACCATTTAAAACCTCCCCTTCTTTCATGCATTTCGAGCCCCTGAAAGCCGGGCAATACTGGATCTTAGTTGTATGGCTGGTATTTTTCTTTTTCAATATCGTCGGTGAGGAGATCATGTGGCGGGGATATATCCTGGCAGGCATGTCAGAACAATATCCCAGGTCGGCCTGGTTTTATAATGCCATTTTCTGGATGATGTTTCATATTCCTTTTGGCATTGAACTGATGATCATGGTATTACCCACTTTTTTCCTAATACCATATA